>CAIWHI010000983.1 GCA_903912435.1 uncultured Bacteroidota bacterium
GCTTCAAAAGGAAGTCCCGCAGTCATAGCCCCATCGCCAATCACGGCAATATGTCGTCTGAAATCCTCGCCCTTATATTTTGAGGCTATTGCCATACCCAGAGCGGCAGATATTGATGTGCTTGAGTGGCCCACGCCAAAGGTGTCATAGATACTTTCGCTACGCTTAGGGAACCCACTAATACCCCCGTATTTACGGTTGGTATGAAATACCTTGCGCCTGCCCGTCAATATTTTGTGGCCATAAGCCTGGTGGCCTACGTCCCATACCAGTTGATCATCGGGTGTATTATATACATAGTGTAGCGCTACGGTTAGCTCCACCACTCCCAGACTAGCCCCAAAGTGGCCGCCATGCACACTCACACAATCAATAATGAACTGGCGTAGTTCATTGCATACTTCCTGAAGCTGGCCTTTGCCCAGTTTTTTCAAGTCATCAGGAGTATTAATTTGGCTTAGTAACGGCCCTGCAACAATTTCTTCCATTCCCTAATTAAGTAATAACCAACAAAAATAAATAAAATACTAACGTCTTCTTAATATACCCATAAAATTGGTCATAAGGTTTCTTTATGAGTATATTGAACCACTTGCTGCAAAAACTAAGCCACGCTATATATTTTGGGTTGCAGACAGGTTAATTAGTGTTAAATAGGGGTATTGTTTTTTTGAGGGAGGAAGAAAAACACATTATTGGTTTCCCCCACCAATTTCCCCACCTGTATAATCCAATCCTTTATCTTTGCCCCAAGTTTACAAACTATGAAGTATTTCCGTGAATATCCCTGGGGGCTACAGTTTTTCCTATTCCTTATGATGGGGTATACCATGATGGGTTTTGGTGGATATATGACATTGACCATATTGCCTAAGCTCACTGGTGTGAGCATGGTGCAGATACAGGCTATAAATATAAGTTCGCCCGTGGGGCTTATAAATATAGCAATATTGGTGCAGGGATTTTTAAACCTTTTTTCTTTCTTCGTCCCTACCTTGATATTCGCCTATTTGGCACATCCCCGTCCGTTTAGTTATGTGGGTATGAGGGCTCCGGGAAATGGCTTCCAGGTATTATTGGCCATTACCCTCATGATTGGAGCCTCACCCCTGCTTATGGTACTCGATAGCCTAATCAGCCACATCAATTTCGGCCCCGATATTAAAAAAATGCAGGCCGACAACGAAGCTACTATGAGTGCCTTTCTTCATATCACCACACTTTCTGGTTTTTTTAAGGTGTTTTGTATGATGGCAATTTTCCCTGCACTGGGAGAGGAGGTGTTTTTCAGAGGGGTTTTTATGCGTTTCTTAAAAAAGAGAAATGCTAGTATGGTTATCCCTATCCTTGGGTCAGCATTTTTCTTTTCATTTATGCACTTCAATATTTATGGTTTTATCTCCATTTTTATGGCAGGCATATTATTGGCTATCATTTATTACCTCACCGGGTCTATATGGTGCAGTATAGCCGCCCATATGTTTTTTAACGGTTTCCAGGTAATCCTGTCCTATTTAGGAAATACCAATAATTCGGTAAAAGCATTTGTAAATGACAATTCGGTACCATATGGCCTGATAATAGCCGGAACGGCAGTAGCGGCATTTGCATTCTATCTCCTGCTAAAATATAAAACCCCGCTCCCCGCCAATTGGACCGATGATTTTGAAGGCGAAAACAATTACCCCAATTTCGATTTTGGTAGAACCCCGAGGGAGGAGGAATAATTATTATAACTGAATAATCAGCC
>CAIWHI010000984.1 GCA_903912435.1 uncultured Bacteroidota bacterium
AGTCACAAGAAACAGATTGGTAACGATATAATTACCCCTCACCAATAATTACAATTTCGGTGCCTTCCAGCCCAGTTTGGTGAACACTTTGCGGCGAAGCAGGAAATAATCCCATACAATACTACGTGGGTAGATTCCTGCTTCATTGCGCTTCACAATGAGCTTTTTATTTTCACGTCGTCCATTTAGCCATAGGCTAAGGTCCCGGTAAAAATGCATATGGGCCTTAATGATGGTAAATGTCTGCTTAAATTCGCCTGTAAACATTAATCGAATTCCTGCAACCCCATCTAATAATAACCTGAATGGGAATAGCCATAAAAGGCGGGATGCCTTTTCGTTCTTTACAAGAAGTATTAGATTATTCCTGAAGTTGTAATAGAGTTTTTGAGGGCTACCATAACTGATGACACTACCACCTACATGATAAACCAATGAAGATCCTATATACCCTATTTTATAACCTGCATTTTTCAGCCGCCAGCAAAGGTCTATTTCCTCCATGTGCGCATATAGGTCTTTGTCCAGTCCGCCTACCTTATGGTAAAGGTCGGCACGAACTACAAAGCAACCACCCGATGCCCAGAAAACTTCTATATTGTCATTATACTGACCTTCGTCTTTTTCAATGTCGAAGAAGATTCGGCCACGACAAAACATGTAGCCCCATTTATCCATAAATCCACCACCGGCACCGGCATATTCAAAGAATTCGCGGTTTTTCCAATAGCGGATTTTGGGTTGGCAGGCTGCCAGGTTTTCATCCTTTTCCATAGCCTCATGCAGTGGTGGGAACCATCCTTCAGTGACCTCGAAATCGGCACTGAGCAGCACATAATATTTGGCCTTAATCCGCTTTAAAGCTTCATAATAGCCATTGGCAAAGCCTCGGTTAATATCGATATGTAGCGTCTGAACCTCCGGAAAATTGGCCTGTACATGTTGCAAGGTATCATCTGTTGATGCATTATCAACCACAATTACCTCATAACCTGTATGGGCATCCGCTACAATTTGTGGCAAAAAAAGGTCATGCCATTTAGTACCATTGTAGCTTAATATTACAACGGCAGTATCCTTAAGGCACTCTATCATAGCGGGGCTTGAGCCTTATTATTTATAGGTTGGTTCGTATAGGGTATTACCTGGTGCGGCTACATTGTCGTTCTTTGGGTATTTGTGTTCCCAAAGGTTATAACAACCTGACCAGGCAAATATGAAAAAGCCGAAGAAGCTCAATAAAAATAAAAAGCGCGATTTGATTGGTTTGCTATACTCAATATCGTGCGGGTTGTCCAGTTCTACGTCCTGGTTGTTATGTTGGGTGTCCATGAAGAATTTTAATTACTGCGGCAAAAATAATAGTTATTCCCTCAAAATCATAATAATTTTACCATTCCTTCGTTTACGGGTTAATATTTATGCGGCAGTACCTTAATTGGAAAACATATCTGGCAATGATTGCCCTTTTTATAGTGGGGGCATCTCTTTATTACACCAGTCAGCTTGCCGGAAAACTCGCTGTTGAGGAGAAAAAGAAGGTGGAAGAACTAGGTAGGGCACTCAAAATTTTGAGTATGCCGTCAAATTCCAATGCCCAGGAGTCTTTTGCCAGTAATATTATTGCCGAGAATACAACCATCCCATTGATTATTACGGATGAGAAAAACCAAATCATCAGTGATAATAACATTGATAATGAACATGCCCAGAATCCCGGCCAAGTGCTTAGTGAAAAGTTGGCCCTGTTCAAAAAAATGCACCCACCTATTGTAGCAGATTATGGTACAGGTAAAAACTATATCTACTATGGCGAATCCTACCTGCTCATTCAGCTTAGATATTTCCCTTATGTGCAGTTAACTATAATTTTCTTGTTTCTAATTGTAATATTAATTGCACTCAATACAGCCCACCGAAGTTTACAAAACCAGGTATGGGTTGGTCTTTCAAAAGAAACGGCCCATCAGTTGGGTACTCCACTTAGTAGTATAGAGGCCTGGTTGGAATTGCTTAGGGATAATGATGAGAATAATGAGGCAGTAATAGAAATGCAGAAAGATCTCGACCGCCTGAAGCTGGTGGCCGACAGGTTTAGCAAGGTGGGTAGTGCCCCTCAGCTTGAAGAGGAAAATTTGGTGAAACGGCTTGAGGGAATTGTGGACTACATGCAAAAGCGGGCACCTAAAAAAGTAGCCATCACTTTGCAGCATAAAGAAGACGATATACCTGTAAATATTAGTGGGCCATTATTCGACTGGGTAATGGAAAACCTAATGCGCAATGCTCTTGATGCCATGGGTGGTGAAGGTAAAATTGATATTAATGTAATTAATACCCCCCAGCAGGTATTGATTGATGTGCAGGACAGTGGTAAGGGGATACCCAGCCATCAAGTGAAGAGAGTTTTTACTCCGGGCTTTACTACCAAGAAACGTGGTTGGGGCTTGGGTCTTTCACTTTCACGCCGTATTGTGGAGAAATACCATCATGGGTCTATTTTCGTAAAAAGTTCAGAGGTAGGCAAGGGTACTACTTTCAGGATAATCTTAAGGCGATAGTTTTTCTACTAACCTGAAATTAATTACTTTTTAGGAGTGGATTTTCTAAATGTGTGTTTGATAGCTAAGATGGATTAATTTTGTGGTTTCAAAATTTACCAATGATTCC
>CAIWHI010000985.1 GCA_903912435.1 uncultured Bacteroidota bacterium
CTATTCAGGATAGCCATTACAACACCATAGGCCACATTAAAAATGATGGTACAGTTGAAGACAGCCATTACAGTACCATAGGTCATATAAAAAGCGATGGAACAGTGGAAGATAGCCATTATAGCACCATAGGCCATGCTAGCGGTATTAAGAAAGAATGGGCTGCTGCCTACTTTTTCTTCTTTAAACTGAACTAATAAAGCTTTTGGGTAAGCGTAAGATTTCTCAGGTTGCTACTGTATATAATCGGGGGAATGCTATTGATAATTGAGAGCATAGGGTTACCATCACACTTACTTCTCATCGGTGGCCGCAAGAAAACCCACATTACCGTCATATTGCTCCAAGAGGCCGAAAACCTCATTGGCCATATCATCCATTTTTCCCTTTTCAGGTGCTATTATCTTGCCAATACGCATTTTGTATCTGGTTGGTGTTAAATCTTTATACCCTTTTTCGGTGGTACTATCTCTTAGGAAGTAGTTATAGGTCATAGCTCCTGTCAAAAATTTCGCCCTGTTATCAGCAGATGAGAATACCACCATGGTATACAGTTTTATTTTGTCCTCGGGTTTCAGGTGTTGCTGTTTGGCCAGCATGCAGAGGTAGTCGGCATATCGGTAATACCGGTATTTATTACCCAGGTCGGCCTTTTCGGTATATACATTCCATTTATCAGCCTGTTTTATATTGGTGATATACCTATGCTTTTTATCTCCTGCATAAAAGGCATTTATTTTGGCCCTGATGCCATTAGTGTCTTTTACAATGAAATAGTACCTGGGTAGGGATTCTACTGTATAAGTACCTAAATCATCGTAATTAGTTAGGCCAAAGATTATTTCCTGTATCTTTTTCCTGGTGGTCACCTTATTATATCCACTGGTTTCTGGCAAGGTGGTATCAATAGATACCACCCCTGTACTCACTACATAATTGTATTTCGACTTCTTTACATCATTCATTAGTGATCCAAAATTATCACCAAACAGGTCATTCATAGCTTTGGGCCTGGGCAAGCCCGGAGATTGATCTAGCACCTCAATACTTAATTCGTTGGAGCGAATTTCATTTCCTTTTTTGTCCTTTATTTTGGCCGGACCTATTCTATAAGTACCTGTCTTCACAGGTTTCAATAAATACCTTAGCGACAAGCTCACAACTGTTACACCCTTACCATCTACATAGTTTGTTGATTCATTTTTTGTCTGATTGGGCCCCGACGATAAGGTAAAGCCCTTCCAATCAGGCTTAGTAAAAGTATATTGCTCAGGTGTCTTTGAACTAATAGCATAAGTAATTTCCAATTCATCATTAAGGCCTATTTTAGTGGAATTGACACTGGCTGTCAATTTATCTTTTTGCGCCATTAGTGGGTGGTTACAGAATAGAAAACAAACTATAACAAATAGCACCCGAAAAGTTTTAAGCACTTTCATTACTAAGAAATTTTAGCAAATGTCTTGATATTTTCCCATATTTAAATAAAATGCAGTTTTCCTATGCATTATCATATTGGCTTGTACGAATCAAAGCGAATAAAGTATGAAAATTGATAGCCTTTCTCAGGACAATATGGTGTACCAAATCATTTTCTCAAATTAATGTGGTCATTATAGAAATCACCTATGGATTTAAATGCCAAAACCATTATTTATAGCCAAAAATTATATTTTTGTAGCCTATTATGGCAGGCGAACAATTACATATTACTATCATCCAGGCCGATATAGTATGGGAAGACAAGGAGGCCAACCTAAAGCAGTATACCGAAACCATTGCCGGTATCAGTGGCCCTAAACATATTGTGGTATTGCCCGAAATGTTTAGCACGGGTTTTAGCATGGCACCCGAGCGCCTCGCCGAACCCATGGATGGCAAAACCGTAGCCTGGATGGCCGATATGGCTGTAAAGTACCGTTGCATTCTGTGTGGCAGCTTGATAATTGAGGAAGATGGCAAATATTACAACCGTATGCTTTGGGTGCAGCCAGATGGCCGCATAGGTACCTACGACAAAAAACATCTTTTTGCCTATGCCGGTGAAGACAAGCACTACCACCGTGGCGATACCCGCCTTATAGCCCAGGTAAATGGCTGGCGCATCAACCTGCTCATTTGCTACGACCTCCGCTTCCCGGTATGGGCCCGCAACCAGGGCGACCAATACGATGTGCTGCTCTACGTAGCCAACTGGCCCCAGGCTCGCAGCCTGGCGTGGAAAACCCTGCTACAGGCCCGTGCCATAGAAAATATGAGCTATGTAGTAGGCGTGAACCGTGTAGGCACCGATGCCAAAGGAAATATATATAGCGGCGACAGCAGTGTGTTTGGCCCCCTTGGCGAACCACTGTGGCAGCATAGCCATACCCCCATCTGCCATACCATCACCCTGGAAAAAGAAACCCTCCAAAAAGTGCGCACCTCACTGCCTTTTTTGGCGGATGCGGATAAATTTTTGATGGTGTAGATAAAACCGAAATTTATGAAACGACCACGTAAACAAGTGCAACAATATTTTCATACCTGGGATAAGGATTTTTGTAAGGGGATGGAATCAAGGTATAATGATTATAAATCCGGGAAAATCAAATTGGTATCCATGGAGGAAGTAGAGCAAAGTGCTAGAATGGCTGCTGAAATAATGAGGGCTAGAAAGGCAGGGTGATTCTATTTTTCAATTCTATGCGCTGCTCCAACTGAGCAGTTTTCGTTTGTGGTCTTTTATTCTAAAGAGCCTATTGCCCTGATGGGGCAAACATAGGTTGAGTAAATCTGAGCATATCGTTTCTGCCAAAAAAAGATCAGTAGTCGTTCTTCTCTTCACATTTTAATAATAAGAGTACTAATCTTTGTTAATTTTGGGAGGTTAAAACTAGCGGAATATGTTTGATAGTTTGAATAAATATGAAATTGCAGATCACTTCTTTTTTAAAACAACCGATAATCTGGCCCAAGTTTGTAATGCTCCAACTGATAAAGTAGGCGTTTATTTGGTTTATTCGTTGAGAAAAGGAAAGATTGAGTTAGTTTATATAGGCCGGTCAGGACAAATTAATAGCGACGGATCTCTATTTATTCGTAAAGGTGGCATAAAGGACCGACTAGTAAATGGCAAACGAGATGGCTTATTAAGACGAACGTTTTGGGTTAGTGAAATGATTAATACTAATATTGATGCTTTAGATATTTATTGGTATGTTACTTGTGACCAAACCAATAATGACTGTCCAAAAGAAATTGAAGAAGCACTTTTAGATACATTTATTGATATTTATGGTACTAGGCCAAAATGGAACAGAAGATAATTTTGAATGCTTACAATTGTATTTGTATTCAATGATTGCTTAAAAGATTCCCACAAAAACAATTTCTAGGGTTTTCCCTTCACCCCCCAAAAACAAAAAAAATCCCCACCCCCCCTCCAAAATCCCCCTCCAATACTTACCTTCAAGTTCTAATTATTAGGGTATATGGTATTAGGAGAAGATCCGTTTTTGATAAGGCTGGAGAAACTGAATGAGAGGCAGCGCGAGGCGGTGGATACTATTTATGGTGCGGTGATGGTGATTGCCGGGCCGGGTACGGGTAAGACCGAGGTGCTGGCTATGCGAATTGCCAACCTGCTGCGGAGTGAGGCACAGGTGCAGCCCCACGAAATCCTCTGCCTTACTTATACCGATGAGGCTACCAACTCTATGCGCCGCCGCCTGGTGCAGATAATAGGCCCTGCCGCCCACAAGGTGAATATCTTTACCTTCCACGGGTTTTGTAATACTGTTATTCAAAATAATAGTGAGTATTTCAGCATGCGCTCGCTACAACCCATTAGCGACCTAGAGCGTACCGAGCTGCTCTATAAAATGCTGGAGGAATTGCCCTCGGGCCATACCCTCAGGAAACTGAGTGGTAATATCTATTTCGATGCTAATAAACTCAACCGCCTGTTTGATGTAATGAAGCGGGAACACCTTACCCCCGAGTTTATTTGCACTTCTATTGATGATTACCTTGCCGACCTGCCCAACAGGGAGGAGTATATCTATAAAAAAGCTGTAAAGGGTTTCAA
>CAIWHI010000986.1 GCA_903912435.1 uncultured Bacteroidota bacterium
AAATCATTTTTTAGAAATGCTATTTATACTTAAATGTAGTATTTACATTTTGAACACAAACATAGGAGGGTTGATATTATTGTAGAACCAGATATTCCCAAGCTTTAAAACCCTGGAGGGGTGATATTATCTCGTCATATGTGAAATAATATCACCCCTCCGGGGTTTATTATTGTTTGTTATCATTTTTCTACAATAATATCAACCCTTCGGGTTTTGAAATTTTAATGTGTTGCCCTGATTGCGGGAATATCTTCAACTATAGGCAAATCAATTTGTGCTAATTCTATTATTTACATGCAGGTTAGGATTCTCGTTATTATAATTAGGTTTTCAATGGTGCAGGTATTCAGTAATTAGGTATGAAACAATTATCTTTGCCTCATGCCGAAAATTTCACATCGTGGTGGCGAAATGCCGCCTTCGCCCATAAGAAAATTAGTGCCCTTTGCAGATGCAGCCAAAAAAAGAGGTACCAAGGTTTACCACCTGAATATTGGCCAACCGGATATTGAAACACCTCAGGTGATACTTGATGCAGTGCGCAATACCCACATGAAGGTGCTGGAATACAGCCCTAGCCCAGGGTATGAAAGTTACCGTAAAAAACTGGTTGAGTACTATAAACGCAATGATATAAATGTAACTTCTGGTCAGATAATTGTAACCACAGGTGGTTCGGAAGCAATACTTTTTGCAATAATGAGTTGTCTTGACCTAGGTGATGAAATGATTATCCCTGAGCCATTTTATGCTAATTATAATGGTTTTTCTACAAGCTCAGGTGTAAAGGTTATACCAATACCTTCTGGTATTGAGGACGGTTTTGCACTGCCTTCGATAGAGAGTTTTGAAAAGGCTGTGACCAGTAGGACTAAGGCTATAATGATCTGTAACCCAAATAACCCAACCGGTTATTTGTATAGTGCCGAGGAGCTAAACGTACTTAGGGAAATATGCCTGAAGCACGACTTGTTCCTGTTTAGCGATGAGGCATACAGGGAGTTCTGCTATGATGGCATGAAGCATATATCTGCATTGTCGTTGGAAGGTATGGACCAGCATGCAATACTACTGGATACTATATCTAAGAGGTATAGCGCCTGTGGTGGCCGTATAGGTGCCTTTGTTACCCGCAATCAATCTGTATTGGATACCGCAATGAAATTTGCACAGGCAAGGTTGAGTCCACCATCATTTGCCCAGATATTGGGTGAGGCTGCGGTGGACCTCTCTGCTGATTATTTTGATGAGGTTCATGCTGAATATACCTCACGTAGGGATTTGCTTGTAAGCCGTTTGAAGGCAATGCCGGGTGTAACCTGTCCTTTGCCGGGTGGTGCATTTTATGCAATGGCGAAATTACCTGTTGCTGATACTGAAAAGTTCTGCCAATGGTTGCTCGAAGAGTTTTCATACAATGGTGCTACAGTAATGATGGCTCCTGCAGCTGGTTTTTATGCAACTGCGGGTAGGGGAAAAGACGAGGTGCGCCTGGCTTATGTGCTTAACCTGGCTGATATTAATGCAGCTATGGATTGCCTGGAAGCAGCATTGAAAGCTTATAAAGGTTAGTTATTTGAAATTGGAGTCGAAGGTTTAAGATTAGAGAATTGTAATAAGGCATAAATATACAGGCTTAGGACTCAATTATGTTGCAGAAATTAGTTATCAACAATTACGCTATTATTGACCATCTGGCCATGGAGCCGGACCCAAATCTCAATACTGTGACCGGAGAAACCGGAGCAGGTAAGAGTATTATTCTGGGGGCATTATCACTTATTTTGGGTGAGCGGGCCGATACCTCTGTTTTGATTAATAAAAATGAGAAGTCGGTAATTGAGGGCTATTTTGATGTGAGCAAAAATGAGGTTTTTAAGAAGGCACTTGACCGAGCAGAACTCGATTATGATGCACAATGCATTATAAGAAGGGAGATAGCCACAAGTGGCAAGTCGAGGGCATTTGTAAATGATACCCCTGTTACATTGGGTATTTTGAATTCGCTTACTTCATTATTGGTCGACCTTCATCAGCAATTCGACCATCTGGCTCTTGATGATGATAATTTCCAGATGGAGGCCCTTGATGCTGTTGGGAATAATGTGGCATTGGCTGAAAATTACAGACAGCTATTTTACCAGCATAAAAAGATAAAACAAAAACTAGCCGATAACCGCGAGCGCCAAAGCCAATGGCAGAAAGATGCCGATTATAAGCAATATTTGCTCGACGAACTGGTGCAGGCTGCCTTTAGGGAAGATGAAATAGAGCAGTCGGAACAGCAATTGAAGCAGATGGCACATGCTGAGCGCATAATAAGTGTTTTGCAAGGTGCAAGGATGGTATTAGATGAGGGTGAGCAGCCCTTGGTAAATGAGTTGAAGCGCATAGGCCAACAAATGCAGGGTATTAC
>CAIWHI010000987.1 GCA_903912435.1 uncultured Bacteroidota bacterium
CTTCAGGTCTTGTGGCAGGTGCCAGGGTAAAGCATTGTGCCGGCCAATGGCATTATTATCAGAAACTGCTACAATAAATGAAAGTACCATACCTAAAAGGGCTATTTCAATTCCCTACCCCAAAATTAGGAACTATATGGGCAAATAGGTGTTTTAATTTTTTATGTCTTGAACTATGATTAGGCTGATTTTATGAAAGACTATGATTCCCGGCTTGTTTATTGTCCTTTTATATTAATTATTTCCCCCGTTTGTCATTGCGAGGCAGCTTTTTTTGCTGCCGAAGCAACCTCAATATGTGATGGATGGGATATGCTATCTATGGTTATTGCCCAAAATGCCCCACTTTTGAGTAAATAAGTTTTTTGGATATGGGGCAATGATATGCTTGTAAGTTGTTGGTATATAATTACATGTGTTATTTTGTAATTTCCCATTTATGCCCCACATTTTCTAAAATGGGGCATTATCCCCTCGCCATTGTTGGTATTTTCACCAACAATCCTTTCGTTTAGCAAATTCGCATAGTATTATGAGGATGTATAGTAAATGCTAACCTCGATGGTTTTATTGAAAACACCAACAACTGCGAAATAGCGAAAAATACAGACCGGTAGTCCCTCCGGGACAGATAGCCTTTTCTTTGTAATTTAACTACAAACCGGTTGTCCCGCTGGGACAATGCCCCAATTTCAGAAAATAATTTATTTTGCGATTTGGGGGATTGGTTGCGGTATAAGTAATTGACTGTTAACTATATGTCTGTTTTCTTAATTTCCCATCATTGCCCCAATGTTACCCAAGTTTGACAGCCCTCCTGCCATGACTTTTAGTATAGATTTGGTATGAAACATGGATTAAAGGTAAGGAAAAAACACAATAAGAGCGAATTTTGTGGAAATTGACATGTAACTTATTGATTATTAGTAGTGTAGTTTTCAGCTTAATATTTATAAACTTCGTTTCATTAAAATCCGAAGTTTTGTATTTATTTAATAAAGTCACTGAAGCGAGTACATCTAAATTCAGCATCTTCATTTGACATCCCAATAAATGGTAACTCGAAAATATGACTCGTTTCTTTATCTATTGCAAATGCTGTTCCTCCTCCATTAGAACCAAATAAAAAGAACCGTGGTGCAAATTCTTCCACTTCGTAATCCTTATTGAGCATTATCATTTCGTTAATTGGCCATAAGATGTAGTAGTTTTCTTCTGTACTTATATCTGATCCATTTGTTTCTCTATAAAACTCAATGAACCCTTCTGGTAGTCTGAATTTTATTAACGAAAGAAACTCATTTATATCATCGTTACTGGGTGCATTGTTTTTTAGCAACATTATTTTTCTACTGTTTATTATAAAGTTAGTCAATCTAATGTAGTTATAAGCATTCCCCAAAAAATCAAAAAAGGCAACAAACACACAAAACAGTGTCTGTTGCCATTCTCAAAATATCTGAAAATTTTACTCTTTCACCCTCAACTTCTGGCCATCCCTTATTTTATCGGGGTCAATATCATTCCATTTCAGTATTTGCTTTACTGTTACGTGGTTTTTACGGGCTATAACGCCAAGGTTATCGCCTTTTTGGATAACGTAATATTTGCTACCGCCATCGGCTGGTTTTGTTTTTACTGGTGCTGCCGGTGCTGGTTCGGCTGCGGCTTCATCTTCATTATTGCCACCTGGTTCTGATACAAGTAATTTCTGACCATCCCTTATTTTATCAGCCTTTATATCGTTCCATTTTAGTAGTTGCTTTACTGTAATATGGTTCTTTATGGCAATTGCACTCAGGGTTTCGCCTTTTTGTATTACATGGTATTTTGCCGCTCCTGCAGTTTTAGGTGCTGGGGCCGGTTCTTCGGCTTCAGGTTTTGTTTTTGCAACTGGTTCCTTTCCACCACCTTCTGCTATGCGCAGCTTATCACCTGCCCTTATCTGGTCGGGCTTGATGTTATTATTCCAGCTTTGCAATTGCTTCATGGTGATATTATTCTTCCGGGCAATTGATGATAGATTATCACCCTTCTTAATCACATAGTATTGTGCATCACCACCAGCTTGCTGGGCTTTGCGGGCCTGGGCAGCAGTTGGCTTACCTGTAGGTAATTTACTATCATCGGCATATACTTCCTTGTCAAGGTCGGCCTTGAGGCTGTTCAGGTCTTCATCGCTTGTAGAGTCTTCTTCTTCTGCCGGAGGAGGAGGTATTACCTTGTCGATGGTTTTGGGCTTAGCTGCTACCGCTACTGGCTTAGCAGGTGGGGTACTAGTTTTTTCAGCAGGGGCACTAGCTATTGGCTTAGGTGCTACTACTACCTTTGGTTTCTTCACATTTACAAACTCTTCAGCAGGTCTTGGGTCTTTGCTGCCTGGCTGCA
>CAIWHI010000988.1 GCA_903912435.1 uncultured Bacteroidota bacterium
CCAGATACTTCAGGATTTTGGACTGTTCGTCGGTGGTAATCGATTTGCCCTCATTGGCCGCCTTAGCTGCCATGCGGGGCACTATTTTGTTCCATTGCTCCACTGTCTTGCCCGATGGGTTTTTCGCCTTATGGCACATCGCACACTTAGATTCATACAGTGCCTTCTCTTCTTCAAGAGAGTTATTAGCATCAGCTACAGCCGTTACGCCTTTATGGTTAGGCTTCAATTTTGGGTTACACGCCGCCAAAACCACAATTGAAAGGATGAGTATTTTCTTCATAAAATTATTGTTTTAGCAATTACCATCTATAGAGCACATAGCTCCAGATTCTGTATCATCGGGTAGGGTGGTGTTGGCCACATTTTCCTTCCAGGCTTTCTGTAAAGTAGATAGGAAAACAGGGCTTGGCTGTGCGCCCGAAATCCCATATTTATTATCAATTACAAAAAAGGGTACACCTGTTATGCCATACCTCTGTGCAGTGGCTATATCATATTCTACATCCACAGCACATTCATTACTGTTGAGCATGGCATTCACCAATGCCGGATTCAGACCTATTTCTTTGCCTAAAGCTATCAAAGTAGGCTTGTCCTCAATATTCTTGCCTTCGGTAAAATAGGCCCTGAACAAGCGTTCTTCAGCCGCATCACCCAGGCCTTCCTGTTTAGCCATTTGTATCAGCCTGTGGGCATCAAATGTATTGGCCAAAACCGAAATATCGAAATTATACTCCAGTCCTTCTTCCTTTGCTGAATTCACCAGGTTCACATGCACCTTTTCCCAGTACTCCCTGGTTTGTCCCTTCCTTTCGGCCAGGTAGGTATAAATGTCCTTGCCTAGTTCGTACTTAATGCTAGGGTCTAGCTGGAAACTATGCCAGATAATATTTATTTTGTCTTTGTGGTCAAATTGGGCTAATGCTGCCTCTAGTTTCCGCTTGCCTATATAGCAAAACGGGCACATTATGTCCGACCAGATATCTATATTCATGAGGGTGTTGTTTTAGGTATATCCTTAGAAGAAGGATATAGGTGTTAGGTAAATTAATGGCAATTTAATCATAATGCTTATAATTTTCAGAAATGCCTAAAAACGATATTCGGTTATTCTGAAATCTAAAAACTACTGTCAGAAACTTTAGGATATGACACCCTCTCCTTTGGAGTAACAAATTTGTAGCACAAAAGTTCTTTGAATAGGACATGGCCAATCGGTGCAAGTCTCCAAAAAATACTGTCAGAAACGCCTGGATACGGCACCCTCTCCTTGGGAGAGGGCCGGGGTGAGGCCACCTAATAGCAATCCGATTTTACCTAGCAAGTCCCATGAAAACCAATACTTGTCAATCGCATAGGGCCGGCGTGAGGCCTCCATTTGACAATAATTTTCCTCTACAAACAAAAATCGTCAATAGCAGCAGCGCATTTTGAGGTTTTGGAATTATAAAGCGATAACAAGTTGTCACTTTACATGAAACTAAAGTCTAGTTCCTCTCAATTTCCTGCTCCAATATAAGGTTATGCCCAGTACGGATTATAAGTTTATAAATACCCTTATCCAGCTTGCATTTTACTTTGGTAGTCGTCCCTTTTACATTAAATTTCTCTTTAACCACCTGCTTACCCAGCGCATCATATACCTCCAATTTTAAATCCTGGCCTATCAAAGCATCACTAAATTGCAGGCTTATTTTCTTGCCAATAGGGGATATTACTTTTATTTCTTCCTTAAAGTAAATAGGTACATTATTTATTTCAGGGTCAGCTACACTTTTACCTGTTGTATTACTGCTTATTTCCAGGCTGGCTATTACTGGGTATTTATTTGAGAAATTATAGAGTGCATCAAGTACTTCCGGTGACAAACTTATATTTGTTACAGGAGTATTATTATTTATGGATTTTCCCAACCTGTTTCCATCATTCCCCAAAGTGGTGTAAGAATTAGGGATGTATTTGATGTAGTTAGTATTGTTCATAATCCAGGGTGATAAAAGAATATGGTCGTACCAGTTTTTAGCACCACCTGCTGAACCGCATTTATTGGGCACACCCTCAGTTTCTCTGGTTGAAGTAGTAAGGTATTTTGCAAAAGCAATATCATGTTCCCAATCAGCCGGATATTTCAATTGCATATCAGGATAAAAAGGTGGGTCATAAAACCTGAAATTACTATCAGCAGGGGCTACCAATGTTTGGTAAGTAGCCTCCATTGAGTTGTGTAAATTAAAATCACCCATATTAATCATGTTGGGCAGGTGATGGAAATGTTTCTTTATCAGGTTCATTTCCACAGCTATTTGGCTACCTCTAACTTCCTCATTATCATCGCCTGATTTATCATGGTTTAAAGTGACATACAAAAAGGTGGTATCTTGAGTATTGGCAAGATTAGGGTCTTTGTAATATAATTTATAGGTATTGAAATCGGTAATATTAGTATAGGATGAAACGAGCGAAACAAAACCGAATTTAGCTGGATTATAATATAGCACACTCATATTATCACTACGTGCCTCATTTGTCATAGGGCAATAGGCATATCTTTTTTGATTGTTATTTAACGCATATTCCATTATTGAATCCGCAAATCCCCTGGATGCAATACCATATTTATCATTTGGACCAACTGGTATTGAAGCCATTTTTTCCATTGATAAAATATCTGGTTGCACGTATTTGATAATGGTATTCAGGTATTTATGGTAAGCGCTATTTGGCCCCTGGCAGCCATTGCCATAATAGAGCACATTATAGGCCATTATTTTAACGGTATCCTTTTGTGCCAGTAAATTGTTGGTAAATAAAACAAACGTAAACAGTAATGTGAAATAGGTGGATTTCCTCATAATAAAAGTCGGCAAAACTATTAAATCTGCCTTTTGGTATTTTGGGTAAAGTTATTTGCCTATCAAGAAGTTTTAATTCTGAAACCTAATGGTAATGTAAGCTTAACATACCCAATCCCAACGTGCAGAAACAAATAGGTGATTATCTATCCAAAAGGTTAAAATAGGGAGGTAAAGATGGATTGGAATAGATTCATGTGTGGATATAGTATTTTCAGATTATTTTTGATGGCTAATGGGTTTGTTGTCATATAGATTATTATCGTTGTTCCTGCTACTTACTTGTATGGGGTGCGCAAATATTACCGCTCCTACAGGAGGTAAAAGGGATTTAATCCCCCCAAAGTTATTACATATCAGCCCTGCCGATTCTTTGAAGAACACCAGGGTAAGCAAGATAGAGCTGAATTTTGATGAATATATTACAGTAAGTGATGCTATCAAAGAGGTGCAGATTTCACCTTTATTGACCATTGCTCCCACCGTTACAGGTCTCAATAAACATGTTATAGTTAAGATTGTTGATTCCTTGTTGGAAGACAGTACTACATACAGATTAAGTTTTGGAAATGCTATTAAGGATGTTCACGAGGGCAATGCATTTTCTAAATATACTTATACATTTAGTACCTGTTCTTATTTCGATTCCCTTATGCTTAAGGGGAATGTAATCAACGCCGCCACTGGCCTGCCCGATACTGGTGGTGTAATGATAGAATTATATGCCATCAAAGAAAATGATAGTGCGGTAGTGCGTCACAAACCTAAATACGTCACCAGGTGCGATAATAAAGGTAAGTTTGTAATAAGCGGATTGCCAAAAAGGGAATTTAGGATTTACGCACTAAAGGACGATAATTCAAATCTTATCTACGATGGAGGCAACGAAATGATAGCATTCAATAATCAATCAATATGGGCTGGTGATACAAGTGCAGCACTGCTTACCCTCAGGTTGTTTACTGAAATTGCTGATACAACCGCGAAAAAATCAGCCAAAGATTCACTGAAAAGCACTGATAAAATGGGTTTACGTGGAAAGATTAAAGCAACAAATGATCTTAAAATATACTCTGTAAATATCGACACTGGCAATATAAGTAAGCGCACTTTTGATGTGAATAAAAATATTGTTATATCATTTGCCCAGCTACCTCAGCTAAATAAAGAAAAGATAAGTCTGGCCTATGAAAAAGATGGGGCTCAGTTGCCTGCACTAATAACCTACATTCAGGATACAGCTAAACCCAATGAATTACAAATCAAAACCAATTGGTTAGAAAATACGGTATATACACTAAGGCTGGCAAAGGGTTTCGCAAAAGATACAGCCAATGTAGATATTGTACCATCAAAATATATTTTTCATACACTTGATGATGAGGATTACGGGAAAATCGTGGTTAACCTTCCATCAAAATATAGTAGCTCATCACCTAAGCCTGATTATTTATTGATGGTAAACAATGCTAAGGATACGGTTTACCTTAAAGCCATTACCGATACCAATATTCGCATCAGTCGATTAGTGCCAGATAAATATACCTTCAGAGTTATTGCTGATAAAAACCACAATGGAAAGTGGGACACCGGTGACCTCTTCGGTAAATTACAACCTGAAGAAGTTATACCTTATTCCGAGCCTGTTGTATTAAGGCCGGGATGGGACAATACCATAGATTTTGAACCTAAGAAAGTAACAAAATAGGGTAGCCTGGTTAATGTATAATTTGGGGTTTACAGTGCATAATCACTTAAATACTCAAAGCGCCTGGTCAATTTACCATTTTCGCAAATAGTAGCCCTTTTTAGGATGTCACTTTCAGGTTTCAATAATTCAGGCAAGATGAATTTCTCAAAATGCTGTCCGAAATAGGATGCGGCATCCCTGGGCAGTTCATTAGGCAGGTTATCCACAGCCATCACATCTATCACCTCTTTAGTATTCTGGTAGGGTGCCACCTGGGTACCACTATACCTATCAACCCCATAAACCGGATTGGCTATAGTAGTTGAACCCAAATTGATTGGCACAGAGCCATCTACATCGCAGGTTATATCAGCAACCACACTTATCCGCCAGTCCAGACGTTTGATGCCATCCTTGTCAAATAATCGGGCAATACGTTTTTCCCAGTAAATGCCATTCATCAGCAAATCAGCCTGGTTTACATAGGCGCTAAACAAGCATTTATAGGCCTCTGGGTGGGCATGGAAATCATCCCTGTGAAAAAGGTCATTATCCTTACGCGCATAAAGGTTAGCCCCTTTAAGGTGGGTGAAAACAGGGTATTCATATTGATGAGTAAGGAAGTCGGCAGGCTCAACACATTCTATATCCAGTTGGGTAAGAATATCCAGAACCCCTGAGGCCACCTTGCCCGAACCTGTTACTACAATCTTTATATTAGGTAACTTAATATGCTCATAGGATGCAATTAGCTCCTTATAGTTTTTGAGTGCATTGGCCTCGGGTAGGGTATACAAGCCCGATTTGCGCCCATAGGTAAGCAATCCATTATGCGCCCCTACAATACCCGCAAAAAATCCAAAACCTAATATTCGTTGTTCGTCCTGGTAAGTAAGGCACTCATAATCTATCATCCTGATTTGCTTTTCTATCAGGGCCCTCATCAGGTTTTGGTTATGAGGCTGTTTCTTTTTTGTATGGGAGAAGAAGAAATAGGTTTTGCCGGGCATTAGTGCATCTGCAGGCACTTCTTTAATACCCAGCAGGATATCACAATTGCTTAGGTCATTGCTCAATTCTATTCCCTGGCCCAAATATTCCTCATCTGAATAACATCGGGTGGGGGAGGGTTCCACTAATATTTTGATATGCGAATAGGTAGATTGAATAAAAGCGCACTGTTTGGGAGTGAGGGCCACACGTTGGTCTGGTTGCTTTTTCTTTTCTCTAATCAATCCTATCCGGAGCATCTTTCGTAATTTTGTGCAAAGATAAGTTACTCAACCGTTTTTACATGGCCAACTATTTCGAATTATATGAGATTCCTGTTACTTTTCACCCGGATCAGGCTGTGGTAAAGAGTAAATTTTACGAACTAAGCCGTAAATACCATCCTGATAGGTTTGCACAGGCTGGAGGCACAGCCCTGGCCGAAGCACAAATATTGGCAGCCCTCAATAATGATGCCTACAAAACCCTGAAAAGTTCTGATGCCACCATGGCCTACATTCTGAAACAATACGAGTTGCTACAGGATGAAGAAAAATATGCACTGCCATCGGCCTTCCTTATGGAAATGATGGACATAAACGAGGCCATAAGCGATTATGAAACCAACCCTGAAAATGCAGATGCCCACAGTATGGCCGAAAACAGCCTAAATGAGCAACTGGAAATGTGGGAAAATGGTGCGCTACTCCTCACCACGCGCTTTGACAATGGCGACCATAGCCATGATTTGCTATTAAAAATAAAAGATCAGTATTTTCGTAAAAAATACTTGTTGCGAATTCGGGAAAGAATCAATACATTTGCAGCCCGGTAAAAAGCTCCACCGGCCTCGATGGCGGAATTGGTAGACGCGCTAGACTCAAAATCTGGTTATCGCAAGGTAGTGCAGGTTCGATTCCTGTTCGGGGCACTCCGCTGATTATCAGCATGTTACAAAAGAGTTTTAGCCATTTTTAAGGCTAACCTCTAAAAGTGAAAAGCACTGTTTTTGCAAGCATTTTGCAAGCACGGTGCTTTTCCTTTTCAAAGAACTCCTGTAAAACTAAGGATTTTCCTTGTTTTCAAGTGTTCCGAATAAATTCTTTACTGAATGGTCATTTAGAATTGAATCCCCTATACTGCATCTGCCCCACCAATAACAATCCTTCCATGAAAACACCACTTCATCAGCATCAATCATGTGCCTTGCTATCCAATAGGGAACCGCATACCATTCATATACGGTGCGTTCAATGCCCTTATTGGTTTCCAAAACATCAATATCCTTTTCCAGGATGTAATTGCTTTCCTGCTGTAGCACCTTGTGTATTGCAGCCTTCTTTATAAGGAGTTGGTTCATAGTTCCTGTAAAAGAACCTGTGGAAAGTTCGACCGTAAAGGAATGCAAATTGTAGAGGTTGTTGAATAACTCCATGTGCTTATCCTCATATAGTAGGCTGTCAATAAGGGCGGTTTGTGTTAGGCTAAAGTACCTACTTACGAATTCTTCAATGGTCATAAACCATGTTTTAAAGGGTGAACAATAATGAGGGGCGAGAAAAAATCTGCATATTGCTATAGGAGAGGTGGGAATTATTTTCCTCCCCCTGGTTAATAAACCTGGGTCTAATCTAATTTGGTTGGTTGGTTAAACCCTATAG
>CAIWHI010000989.1 GCA_903912435.1 uncultured Bacteroidota bacterium
AGATTTGATTGAGCTGCTTCGTAATGCGCATACAGGCACAGAACTGCATCAAACCATCAAGCCTACGCTGCCAATAGGCATCTTCGTCCATTTTACCCTTGTATTTCAGGTATTCATCAAGGGTCATATAAGTAGGATTTCTCAGGAAATCACCACCTATCCTTTCGGTATAATTATACCTGTTTGAATCGGGGTCAAAGTCAAACGATTTTTTAACGTTTTTTGGATCATTCAGATCCATACTACTAGGCCTGTTATAATCAGTAAATGGGTCCCCTGTTTTATCGTAAATAGGAAAATGAAGCGAAATAGGTTCTTTTTTGGCAGTGGTATTATCAGGGCTGTCAACTTCAGGGGTATAATAAGCAAAGAAGGGCTTGAAGCCACGTGCACCGGCACTAGCTATAATAGCCCCTAAAGCTATGAAAAACAAAACCTTATAACCTATATTACCCTTCCCCTTCAAGTGTTAATTTTTTCGGTTTACAAAGCGCGAAGCGCTTGTTTTATCAATTCTTCCACTGTGAGCGATGACGCATCGCCTACCTTCTTCAAAGCATTTTCGGCCATTGGCTTGCTAATACCAAGATTTACCAATGCTATTAACGCATCTTCCTGTATTGTATTGTGTATAAAGGGGGTTGATGAAGACGTATTTCCAGTTAAAATCTTGCCTTTAAGCTCTAATAAAATGCGCTGGGCTGTTTTGGCTCCAATGCCTTTTACGCGCTCTAAAGTTTTATTATCACCACTTGATATGGCCCTGCCCAATTCATCGGTGGTCAATGATGAAAGAATGATACGGGACGTGGCAGCCCCTACCCCATTGATGTTCAGCAACAAACGGAAGGTAGCTCTTTCCTCTTCATCGGCAAATCCGTAAAGCACCCAGGCATCTTCGCGCACCTGTAGATGGGTATATAACCGGCACTTATCTAAATGCTGGATTTTTGCAAATGTTTGCAAAGTAATATTCAATTCATAACCCACGCCTCTTACATCCAAATAAATAACGGATGGTGATTTGTAGGCAATACCCCCTTCTAAAAATGCGAACATGTATAATATATTTACTTCCCGGAGTCAAAAAATCGTTTTTATGGTCAAATATTCCCATAAAAAATGGTATGATTGCTCATACCGCCCGAAAGGTACAAAAATAATAAGAAACTGATGGAAAGAGGGCTAGTTTAATTAGCGTGGATGGGGATCTTACCATAAAAAAAAGGTTAAAAGTGGGTAAAATTCACTCAAGGTTGTATTTTGGAGGGGCTTTGATAGGTTAATTTTCATAATTCAGGTGAATATATTAAAATATAGAACATTTCAAAAACCTCCAAGTGCGCAGCTCCTACTGAGCTGTAAATTTCGTAATATTTCATGAGCTACAAAGCCATTGGTACCTGCGGCACCAACGCAAATGGTAATAGGCGTAGCTTACTGAAAATAAACTAATATTAGTGAAGCTTTATGGAGAAATAGGTAGCACGAAACTATAATTAAAAAATCCCAAAAGCCCAATGGAAATAAGCATCGAATTTTAATGATTTACGTCAACAAATAGATGGACAAAGAGAACTACCTTTATATAAAATAAGTTATTTATGCCACTAATAATCACAGCTACTAATTTTTCAGATGTTGCGGGAAATGCCATTAATTATACCTGTTCATTAGCCAATGAGCATAAGGCTGATGTGATGATTCTCCATTCATTCATTATCCCTGTTACGTTTAGCGATATTCCCCTACCTGGTTGTGTGATTAACGATACCCAGGATGAAGCAGAAAAGTTTTTAGCAAGTGAAGTAGGTAGGTTTAAGGCTATTTATCCTGAAATAAACATTAAGGGTAAAATTATTTATGGTAGTACGGTAGATGCTATAGACGAACTTACCGAAGAATGTGGTGAGCCCTGGATGATAGTTGTAGGTAATAGTACTACCGAAGAAAACCATACCTGGCTGGATAGCACAGTGCTTGATGCAATGAAAAATTCGGACTACCCTATCCTTACAATACCGCCAAATTTCGCCTACACCAAAGTAAATAAAATTTGCTTTGCATTCGATAATAATACGAAAGGGATAGAAAGAGCATTGAAACAAATAGCATCATTAACTAATATGCTAAATGCTGAACTACATGTACTTAATGTGCAAAAAGACGTACACAACCAAGATAATGAACCAGATATTAATGGGGGAGCGCGAATAGTACTTGATGAAGTAAATGCCCATTATCATATCATATTTGATGCAGGTAGCGTAGATAAAGCAATTGATGATTTCACGAATAAAAACAAATTCGATTTACTCATCATCATCCCACGGAAATATGGGTTCTTCGGAAATTTAATGCACAAAAGCCACACTAATAACATAGCCCATTTCACTCATATACCTGTAATGGCGCTACACGAACAAAAAGATTAAGACGTCAGACTTCATTATCCGCTCAAAATTATAGGGTAAGGTTTAGAAACAGTTAAGATGAACTTGCTGTCGTTTAAAAATAAAGTAAGGGCAAATTATTGAATTCGCATTTAGTATTGCCTACCATTGACAAGCGTGGTTTATATGGTACCTGATACAAAAAATTTAATAGCCAATCAGAGGCCTCACCCCGGCCCTCTGCCATTGACAAGTATTGTTTTTAGCAAAATTTGATTGTCAATTGGAGGCCTCACCCCAGCCCTCTCCAAGGTAATGGCACTAACTTAAGTAAGTTACTTGTATTTTCTGTATTTCCCAACCTTTGTCTTTCTGGTATAACGCCGATTGGGTTTTCGTTTAGGCAGAATTTGCTTTTTGATCTGATTGAGTAGTTTGTCCATATCTTCCTGG
>CAIWHI010000990.1 GCA_903912435.1 uncultured Bacteroidota bacterium
GTATGTATGATAATCGTCTCCTCCTTCCGCCCCTTTGATGGCTGCCCGGACCTCATCTGGCAGCAACAAATCGCCGCCAACCGTTCCTGGACCAACCTGTTCACCCAATTAATAGCCACTTCTGCACTATAATCATCGCCATAAGGATTGCCAAATCCCATAGAAATATAGATGACCAATTCCTTATTGTTTCTGATACATAAATTCTGGATTTCTTCCACCTGTGTTAATGACTGGGCTATGGTTTTATTGGTATTCCGCATCTGAAAGGTTTCAGATATAGAGAACGGGAAACCGAGATAAGTGATTTTTTCATATTGCACCGCTTCATCTGCACCTCTGGTATTGGCAATAATGGCTAAGAGTTTGGTGTTGGTGTTATCCATATCCAACATGGGTATTACCTCTTTGGTATCAGCTAGTTGAGGTATAGCCTTTGCCGATACAAATGAGCCAAAATCGAGGACATCGAAACCCACTTTTAAAAGGGCATTGAGGTAGTCAATTTTGTCGGTAGTAGGTATAAAATGTGCCCATCCCTGCATTGCATCGCGAGGGCATTCTATGAGTTGCAATTTTTTCGTCATAAAAAAGGAATCAAATAATCCTGATAAACCTTAAAAAACCAAAACCACGAGTAATTTAGTCGTTGTTTAATAAAATAGCAAGGTTGTTGCTGGTAAGGGGTTTATTCAGGAATTGCTTTACAGATGAATAATTATGAACCCTGTCGAGGTCATTCTCATTGATGGAAGAGGTAATAATATATATAGTATAATGGGTGGAAATATCCTTGGGCAATTTCTCAAATGCCTCAACAAACTCAAACCCATTCATCACCGGCATTTGAATATCCACTAAAATTATTGTTTGCGATTGGGCATCTACAGTGGCTTTTGAAACAAATTCAAGAGCCTCTCGTGCTTGTAGAAAAGACTTTATTGATTCGCACTTACCAGTGCTTTTAATAATCTTTTCTGCAATAAAGCAGTCGAGCTTGCTATCGTCAATAACAATAAAGTGTAGTTTCTTATTTTGTGCCATTTGCTTTGCCTGGAATTAAAACTTTGAACGTTGTGCCCTGATTTACGATAGAGTTTACTTCCACTGTTCCATTGATTTTATTCAATGCATCCTTAACATTATACAATCCAAAACCAGAACCTGATTCTTCAGAAGTGGCCCTATAAAACATCAGGAAGATGTTCTCAATATGGTCATTGTGAATACCTATTCCATTATCCCTTACTACTATTTGTAAGTTATTGTCTGCTACATCAATGTCTAATTCTACAAATTTATCAACTGATGTATTACGCTGATACTTAAATGCATTAGATAATAAATTGTTTAGAACAATTTTAATACACATTGCATCAGAATAAAAGCTGCCTGTTTGATTTACATTTACTGTAAACCGGATATTATCCATACGTCCGGCAATACGGAATAGGGCTTCGAGGTCGGCAACTATAGCATTGAAATTAATAGCTTCATTGCCAGCCATACCACGCTTAATGGAATAATACTCATGAGTATTTTTAATGAACTCATCCAGCTTTTTGATAGCTGCATCCATCATACCTACCAATTCCTTGAGCTCATCAATGCTATCCATTGATTTGGCGAGTTCTATGGCACCCATTACACTCACTAGTGGACCACGGAGGTCGTGAGTAATTATGTAGGTGAATTTCCCTAATTCCTCATATGCTGATTGTAGTTCTTTTACCTTAACCTCAAGCAATGAATTAGTAGAATAATAAAGGTTACCTTCCTCAATTGCAGATTTAATATCTATATAAGTCCATGGCTTTTTAATGTACCTGAAGATATGTCCCTTGTTAACTGCATCAATAACCGATTCAATATCCGCATATCCTGTAATTAACATCCTAACAGGTAGTGGATATTGACCTCTCATTTCCTCAAAAAACTGAGAACCAGTCTTATCCGGCATTCTCTGATCGCACATTATTACCCTGATATCAGGGTTTGCATTCAAATGATTATAAGCCTGCTCAATGTTAGACGCTATAAAAACAATATAGTCGAATCTAAACGTAGCTTTAAAGCCAACAAGGTTGTTTGGCTCATCATCTATATATAAAACTTTTATTTTCTCTGAATTATTCAAGACCAAGAGAATTTGAGAATTAACTGCAATCTAAGCAAAATTTTGTTGACTTTACAATATTTATTGCGCCTTCTACATACATTTCATTAACTAATTAGTAAAACATGAACTATTTCTGAATTAAAGGTAATTTAATAATAAATTCAGTACCAACACCTTGTTCAGATTTAACCATAATTTGACCATCATGTTTACTTATAGTGTTATAAGCTATAGACATGCCTAATCCTGTACCCTCTCCTACCTCTTTTGTAGTGAAGAATGGTTCAAAAATGCGTTTTTGGGTAGCCTCATCCATCCCAATACCATTATCCTTAATTTTTATAAATACAAAATCATTTACTAATTCAGTTGAAATGTTTAACACACCTCCATGCTCTCCTTTAAACTTTTTCTTAACTGCATAAATAGCATTAGACATTATGTTTAAAAATACCTGATTCAATTTTCCAGGGTAGCAATCAATTAAAGGCAAATCGGAATAGTTTTTTTCCAATTTAATCACACTATTCAATAAGTTATTTGTAATAACGAGGGTTGAATCAAGGCCTTCATTAATATCGGCCTTTTTAAGAGCATCTTCATCAAGCCTGGAGAATATGCGCAAACCTTTTACTATTTCGGCAGTGCGCATAGCACCTTCAGAAATGCCTGATAATAATTGCTCAATCTCCATCCTCAAATAATCGTAGTCAATTTCATTTTTATAGTCATCAATTTTCTTTTGCTTGTCGGCAAGGCTGCCATTATCGGTAGCTAAGCTCTCCATTACTATTATAGCATCAAATAGTACATTGATATCCCTGTACAAGGGTTTAACATTAGATGTTACAAAATTTATAGGGTTATTTATTTCGTGGGCAATGCCTGCAGTTAATTGACCGAGTGATGCCATTTTTTCAGATTCTACCAGTTGTGTTTGAGCATCTTTCAATTCAACCATTGCCTTATTCAAACCATCATTAGATAATTTCAATTCAAAAGTGCGCTCATTAACCTTACCCTCAAGTATCACATTTTGCTCCCTAATTATACGGTCATTTTCTTCCATGGCGAGGATTGCCTGTGCCTGAGAGGCTTCTTTTTCCTGCCGAAATATATTTATTTTATCAGCCAGGGCAAATGAAAGAAGAATAACTTCAAGTGAGGAGCCAATTGTAATACTATAGTTTGTAAATACGTTATATGGCAGTATACTCACATCCTTAAGTACATAAATTATGATGCCCAATATAAGGGGAATCCAGGCGATGACAAAAAACTGAGCCGGCCTATAACCCTTCCTGGCGATATAAATAGAAATGCCAAGCATATATAAGGAAACTATGCCTGCAAATGCTTGCAGAATAGGATATACAATAAAATAATGCCCTGTAAATGTAAATATTATAGTAAGAAGATAAATTGCATACAAAAAGTAAGAAACCTTATCAATTTTAGGCAAAAAATCTTTGGTATGTAGAAATTTGCGCACAAACTCCAAGCCACTTAAATTAACTAAAGCGGTAAATACGAAGAATGATTTTGTGGCAAAGAAATTATTATTAGGCCATAAAAACTGAAAGCCGTATCCCTCAATTGTAGATTGTACAATGCCAACAATTAAAATATACAATACATAATGTAAGTAAATGGGGTCTCTTACAGTAAAATAGATAAACAAATTATAGAAAAACATCACAAAAATTATGCCGATAAAAATCCCATAAAGTAGGGTTTTTCCCAGGTTATTTTTTATGATTTCATTTTTACTACCAATAAATATTGGGAGCATCATTTGCTTAGATGTTTTAATAGACAAATAGTAGTCTATTGTTGAATCATGAGGTATTTTCAACTCATAAAGAAAATTATGGTCAATTATCAGACGGTTATTGAATGGGTAATCTTCCCCTGCCGAATTAACCTTATAGATACCATTTTGGAGATAATAAAAATGCACTTCATTGAGGATAGGTTGTGCTAATTCAAGTGTTAAAGCATCTTCATTACTTTTATTGGTAACTGCAATATGAATCCACATTCTGGAATTTTTTAATAGTCCAAAATTGGGGACATTGTATTTACTACGTTGAAATAGCTGGGGTGAATTTTTTATTTGTTCAAAAGAATATGCATTATTAGTATCAATGAAATAATCGAACGACTTCCCAATTGCTTCGATTTTGTGATCATTTTGAAATAAGACCTGTGCGTTGCAGAAAATGGCACAAAAACAAAATAATAAAATTATAACAACTCTCTGCATGTATAAACCTAGTTTTAAAATTCAAATAATTATAACCAAAATGCCATAAAAATGTAAAAAATAACTCCTAAAGAACGATGATTAAATAAAGTCTACCATCTGGCTTGTTCTTTTCTTTTCAACTGCGTTACAATAGTCCTTAAATAGGTCTCTATTTTCA
>CAIWHI010000991.1 GCA_903912435.1 uncultured Bacteroidota bacterium
CGAAAGCTTCTGATTTTTATTCGCAGAAATTTAATTTAACCCCAACTCAATGAACGAAGAACTTACAAACCCCTTAAAAATATCATTGTATCAATTCGAAAACTTTTTTAAGGTTTTCGTAAATGCGGCGGCCCAGGGCTACTGCATCTACCATATGTACCAGGTCATCGTCCATTAATATAAGGGATGCGGCATTTTTGGCTATTTCACTGCCACGCATACCCATGGCGATTCCAATATGTGCGGCTTTTAGGGCCGGGCCATCATTTACTCCATCACCAGTCATGGCCACTACCTCGCCATTGGCTTTAAGGGCTTCTATCACTTTCAACTTGGCATCGGGGAACATGCGGGCATACACATTTACTGCGCCAACTTTCTTTTGCAGTTCGGCAAGGGGCATATCTATTACCTCGGTACCTGTAAGAACTGCAGTACTGTTTTGAAGGGCAATTTGATTGGCAATGGTTACTGCGGTTTCGGCATGGTCGCCGGTAATGATTTTTACCTGTATGCCTGCCTTATAAAACTGTTGTAAAACATCGGCTATGTTTTTCTTTGGTGGGTCGTAGAAGCCAACCAGCCCCAGAAAGTCGAATTCGAAATCCTGCTGCAATTTGGGCAGGTTGTCAATTGATTGTTTAGATTTTGCCACGGCTAATACCCTGAACCCTTTTGCCGAAAAACCTGATGCTATCTCCTGAATGGACTTTTTTTGTGCTTCGCTTAATTTGCACTGTTTCAGCACCCCCTCCACACTGCCTTTGCATGCAATAATGTTATTGGTTTTATCGCTGAAAACATGGGTCATAATTGGTGGTTTGCCACTTAAAGGGTATTCATGCACCATGGCATAGGTGGGGCGCAAATCTTTAGTGGCTGTATCGGTATAGGCCTGGTGAATAGATTTCTCCATCATGTCGAACGGGCTTATTTCGCTGCCCCACATAGCATATTCAAGAACAGGATTGAAGTCAACCGCTACTTTGGTATAATCGTAGGTTTTATCTGCTCCGAAGTCGTAGATGCAGGATAGTTGCATTTTGTTTTCTGTAATAGTACCGGTTTTGTCGGTACATATTACTGTTGCTGCGCCTAAGGCTTCAACCGTATGGGGATTACGCACTATCACCTTATTTTTATACATGTGGTAGGCACCCAGTGCCATAAATGTGCTAAAAGCTACAGGTATCTCCTCGGGCAATACCGACATGGCAATGGTGAGCCCATGCAGCAAACCATCCAGTATGCTCTTAGACAGGTAGTAATTTACCCCCCATACCACCACAAAGGCCACTACACCTACACTCACCATTGACTTTACGAAACTCTTTATTTGGGTTTGGAGTGGGGTGGGAGGGACTTCTATTTCGCTAAGTGAAGTGCTGATTTTGCCAAGTTCGGTAAGCTTGCCTATAGCGGTTACCTCGGCTACACAGGCTCCTGTCATTGCAATGGTGCCCTGGAATAGTTTATTATCGGTACCCTGGAATTCTTTAGTTACTGGTAGTGCCTCACCGGTTAGGATGCTCTCATTTACAGAGAAATCGTGGGCTTCCAGTATTTTGCCATCAGCTGGTACAATGGTCCCTTCTTCCACAATCATTACGTCACCTACTACAATGTCTTCGGTGGCAATGTCCTGTGTCTTGCTATCTCTAATAACTTTAGCATGTGGGGCAGATAGCTTTTTGAGGGCATCCATGGCGCTGCGGCTCTTATTCTCCTGAAACAGTGCAATGCCTGAAACCAATGATAAGGCTACTAACATTACTATACCCTCGTTGTAAGAACCCAGGATAAAATAAACAAGGGCTGCACAAACCAAAATGATGAAAAGGGGTTCTAATACAACATCCTTAACTACCTTCCAAAAAGTATGGGTTTCCTGCTTGCCACTTATATTTTGACCATTTTTAGCCCTGCTTTCTGTTACTTGCCCTTCTGTTAGTCCCTTAAAATTTCCTGCTACCATGATTTTAATATTTTCCTGCTCAACTCCTCTTTCCACTTACAATGGATATTTCCTAATTACCTATCGTTCCTTTTTACCCACCTTAGTCCTCCATCAACTTTAATAGTTTTTCCTTATATTTCATAGTTTCTTTATAACCTGTTTCATAGAGTTTGTCGGCGTTTTTTTGGTCGAACATGCCGAAGCCAGCCATGAGGGGCTCGATGAATATGTCGCATTTTTGGGATTGTTGTTTTACTTTTTCGGCTATAGCCAAATGAAAACAGTGGTCCATAAGGGTAACAGAGGTAAATGTACCGGGAGTAGTGGCATCAAAAAGTTTATTGACATGTGAGCCAATAATATAATCACAACGACCAACAAGGGAATCTACTGGTAGATTATTGAGTATTCCGCCATCCTGGAGTTGGTACTTGCCAATAAATATGGGTTCGAAAATTACCGGAACTGATGCAG
>CAIWHI010000992.1 GCA_903912435.1 uncultured Bacteroidota bacterium
TATGCTTAAAGTTCCAGCTAACTAACAAATCAGCATGATTAATGGTAGCTAGGGCTATATGTAAGCAATCTGCAAAACTAGTTTTGCCAACAACTTTTTCTTCTATGTAAAGGGTAGCCAAATTTACAGCTTCCTCTGTTACTGAGACAAATTCTGTAAAATCAATTTTTAAATGCGCTACCAGTTGTTTTACTTTTGGGGGTGCATTTTCCAATTCATCCTGTGTAACTGTTGAAAACAAAACTATCAAATTGCCTAGTAATATTCTATCAAAAAGCGGTCTGGTAAACTCATCAAATTCGAAGTCATAGTAACCTCCGAAAACCTAAGTGTCTATGTAAATGCGCTGTTTCACTAAGTAAAGTTACAAAAAATATGGAAAGTAATATTACTACCAGGTATTGTTTCAAAGCTAAATTTATATAGGTAGCTTTTCCTTATCTTTGTACGAAGAATAAGTTGTTTATGACTCCTCAATATACATATGACAGTAATGGTAATCCCATTGGGGTTTTTATTCCCATCAATGACTGGAATAAAATTACAGAAAGATACTCTGAAATTGAAGATGTTCCCGAATGGGAAAAACAACTTATTGACCAACGTCTTGAATTTATAGAAAAACATCCTGGTCAATTAATCCAAATCGAAGATTTTATTACAGAATTGGATACTGACGATGAAGTATAAATGTTACATTATTCCTCCAGCAAGGGATGATTTTCGATTAGCACGTGAATGGTATCGACAATTGAAAGTCAAGGGGCTAAGTAATCGTTTTAATCAATCTGTAAAAGATACCATCACAAGAATCTGTTTGAATCCTTATGCTTTTGCTATTCGATATAAGAATTTACGAATAGCTCATACTGAAATATTCCCTTATGCATTGCACTTTTATATAGACAATAATAGCATTGTAATTACTTCAATTGTTTTTCAGGGACGAAATCCAAGTATTGCAAGAAGTAGAGTTGAATAAATTATGGACAGAATCTATTTCTACTTTAATGCAGATTAGAGGATTGTCATACAATTGCCTGGCAAATTTACATTTCGTCAGTCCCCATCCCTTTCTCCCCATTTTCCTACCTTTGCCCTATGCCACTATTAAAGGAATGGAATATAGGGAATCATGGCCGGGGGGTAATCTGGAAGATTGAGGAACCTGAGGCTTTTTTCAGGGAGCAGGTGAGTGTGGAGACGGATATTAGCAATGAGCGGAGGCGTACTGAGCACCTGGCAGGGCGTTTTCTGTTGAAGTTTCTGGATGCGGAGTTTCCGTTACACCAGATTGTAAAGGATGAGCACGACAAGCCCCGCCTGCCCGATGAATTTTATTTCTTTTCCATTTCCCATTCATGGCCCTATGTGGCGGCTGTGATTGACCCTATTGAGGAGGCGGGTATAGATATACAGACTTACCACCCCAATATTGGCAATATTCAGCACAAATACCTGTCGGCTGAGGAGCAATTGCTGTTTGATAATGACCCTAAGCTTCTAACCCTGGCATGGAGTGCCAAGGAGGCTGTATATAAGTGGAATGGTAAGCGTGGGGTAGATTTTATAGGCCACCTGCCTATTGATGTCTTTGACAATAATACCCCAAAGAAAAACATTATCATTTATTTTAAGTCGAAGAAAATGCCCAAAATGGTATTGGTAGAAAACGTTATAACTGATGAGTTTACATGTACTTACGTCAGTCATGCGCAGGATTGGGCAATTTACTGATTTAATTACATTTTGATGTAATATTTATAATTTTGAAGAAATTTTCAAAAAAATTAGAAAATTTCGACGAAACCTGTAAATTTGCACAAAACTTAATATTATGTCAGCTTTACGTTTTCAAGCACTGCAAGCACTAGCCGCAGGTGAAGAGAAAAAAATTGAAGGTTATGGCGATAAGAAAATTACAGCCATATACGGGACAAATGTATTTAGTGGGCGCACCATTCGTGAATACCTGAGCGATGAAGCCTACAAAAGCCTGATGAACTCCGCAAAAACGGGTTCGAGGGTAGAACGCCGCATGGCCGACCAGGTAGCGGCGGGTATGAAAGCCTGGGCTGAAAAGCAGGGTGTAACCCACTTCACGCACTGGTTCCAGCCACTGACTGGTACCACTGCTGAAAAACATGATTCATTTTTTACTATAAAGAGCGATGGTAGCGCAATAGAGCTTTTTGATGGCGATGCGCTGATTCAGCAAGAACCTGATGCAAGTAGCTTTCCTAATGGTGGTATCCGTGCTACTTTCGAGGCACGCGGCTATACTGCATGGGACCCATCATCTCCGGCTTTCATTATGGAAGCAGGTTCAGGAAAAACCCTGTGCATCCCTACCATATTTATTGCTTACAATGGTGAGTCACTCGATTATAAAGCACCATTGCTGAAATCTATAGCTGCCCTCGATAAGGCTGCTGTAGATGTTTGCCATTATTTCGATAAAAACGTAAGTAAGGTAACCGCTACACTAGGCTGGGAGCAGGAGTATTTTGTAATTGACGAAACAATTGCCAATGCCCGTCCTGACCTGGTTATGTGTGGCCGCACTCTTTTGGGTCATGCGCCTGCAAAAGGACAGCAATTGGAAGACCATTATTTTGGCTCAATCCCTGAGCGTGTATTTGCTTTCATGCAAGATTATGAGCAGGAGTCGTACAAATTAGGTATACCATTACGTACCCGCCATAATGAGGTGGCTCCTTGTCAGTTTGAGTGTGCACCAATTTTCGAAGAGTGTAATATAGCTGTTGACCATAACACCCTGTTGATGGACGTAATGGCCAAGGTGGCCAAGAGGCACAAACTAAAGGTATTGCTACACGAAAAACCATTTGCAGGTGTAAACGGTTCGGGTAAGCACAATAACTGGAGTTTGGCTACTGATACCGGTGTGAATCTATTGGCACCTGGTAAGACACCGCGTACCAACCTTATGTTCCTGACTTTCTTTGTTAATACCATTAAGGCAGTACATGATTATGCTGATTTACTGCGTGGTGCTATAGCTTCGGCTAATAACGATCACCGCCTGGGTGCTAACGAGGCTCCACCTGCTATTATCTCTGTGTATATTGGTAAGTTCCTTTCTGATGTATTGGATGAAGTAGAAACCAGGGTTAAGGAGAAATTCAGTGAACAGGATGAGGTGATTTTGAAGCTCGATATCCATAAGCAGATACCAGAATTGCTTATGGACAATACTGACCGTAACCGTACCAGCCCATTTGCATTTACAGGTAATAAGTTCGAATTCCGTGCTGTGGGTTCGTCTGCCAACTGTGCTTCGCCAATGACGGTGTTGAACACCATTATGGCTGAGACCTTAAAGCAGTTTAAGAAAGATGTAGATGTACTGGTAGACAAGGGTGAGCGTAAGGAAATAGCTATCCTGCAGGTATTGCGCGACTATATTTCAAAGTCGAAGAAGATACGTTTTGAAGGGGATAACTATAGCGAAGAGTGGGCTGAAGAAGCTAAACGCCGTGGACTGAACAATTTCAAAACTACCCCGGAGGCATTAGATGCTTTTATTACTGAAAAAGGCAAGCAGGTTTTCTACGATAATAATGTATACAGCAAGCGCGAACTTGAGGCACGCCACGAGATAATGCTTGAGGACTATATCAAGAAGGTGCAGATTGAAGCCCGTATCATAGGTTATCTGGCTACAAACCATATTTTACCAGCCGCTATTGATTACCAGAATACCCTGATACAGAACGTGCGTGGATTGAAGGACTTAGGTCTGGATCCAAAATCTTACAAAGCTCAGTTGAACCTGGTGGAAGTAGTGAGTGGTCATATCAACCAAATCAATGATAGTGTTGAAGCTATGCTTGAGGCGCGTAAAAAAGCCAATGATGTAGAAGATGCCCACAAACGGGCCCTTAAATACTGCCACGAGGTGAAACCTTACTTTGATACCATCCGTTACCATGCCGATAAACTGGAACTAGTGGTTGATGATAAGTTGTGGCCATTACCAAAGTACAGGGAGCTGCTGTATATGAGGTAATATATAGTAGAAAGTATAAAGTAGAAAGACGTATCCTGTAGGGTATTTAGTAGATAGTCGTTCGGGAAGTAATAGGTAGGTTGCCTTATTTGAAATATACTGTTGAGCTTGTATACTACTAATATATAATAATTTTTAAAATAGAAGCCGTCCAACGTTTAATGGACGGCTTCATTTATTTTTGAAGACTTAGCAAACATAACCCAATAAAATTAGTACTGGTCTATGTTTTTATTTTTCATGTCTACAATCTTCCATTTATCACCAGTCTGGAATAATAAAACGAAAGAATCAGCCGGACGTTTTAGTGCAAGTTCATACCAATGTCCCGGATCGATAAGATTGAATTTAAAGTCCTTATTTTCGTAGCTTGAAGCTCCTACCATATTACTCCACCACCATGTACCCCATTGATTTAGGGTTACATGAATCAGGGTGTCGTTAATGACCATAATATGCACACCATCGTTTTCTCCTGTCATATTATAGGATACAACATCAATCATTCTGTTGGTAATGGGTACATCATGATATACATTGTACATCCGGGCAAATGAATAATTGAGGAATGGTCCTATCATTCTAACGCCGTTCATATATTCAGGTAGGTTTAAAAGTAATGTTGTTTTGTTATCTGAAGAGGGTAGGTTATGTACTAGTTTATTGACTATTTTTTCAGATTTGCACCAAAGCTGGTTCTCTTTATGGGTAAGTGACAAATTAATCAATAAGTAGAATACCATTAAGAATGTGGCAACCTTTTTCCCTGAAATTTTCAATAAATAAAAAGCTAGTAAAACGTATATGAATGGGAGCATGAAGTAGGTATATCTGTCAAAATCTACCAATAAAACTTCAGGAAACCAGGCAGGTACTACCAATGCCATACAGGCAAGCATCCATGTGAGTATCAATATAGTGAATTTTGTAACTTTTGAAATGGTTTTGAATTTCAATATAATATAACCATAAATCGCGATGATAGATCCATAAAATAAGGCCAGGCCTATTACTTTTCCGAAAAACACATAAACTATTTCTCTGGTATCATGTGAATAAAAGCGCCCACAAAAAAGTATATGAAAAATGTATAAAGGTGGTTTACGTAGGTAGGTAATTAGTGGCTGGTTTATTTCGTCGCCTAAATTTGCAGAGATATTGCCATATTCAAGTCTAATAATTGCAAAGTGGATGCCCAAAATAACCAAAAAGGGAATTAGAAAATATATAATGGTCCTTTTAAATGTGATAAAAGGGTTTTTCAATACCAGATAATAAAATAGAGCTAATGAGAAAACGAAAAATGGTATAAGTAAGAAAAACTCATGAGTAAATGACGCAATAAAATAGATACATATGGATATATACGCGTATTTGTTGTTTTGTGAAGATTGAAATTGTTGCGCCGAAAATAATATCAGCAACATAAAAAGCATAGCCTGTAGGTAATGGTAAGATGCTTTCCAAATGATAACCTCTGAAATGTGTGGACAGGTAGAAAATAGTAAAGTAGCACCAAATGATATCAGGAAACTATTGTTATAGCCCATTTCATCAAGCATTTTCTTTACTATAATATATAATAATGTTGCATTGGTGGTTTGAATGGTAATGAATAGCAAATGCCATGGCAATTGATGGGAGCCGAATATCAAATATAATATATACGTTATTATCTGTGTTCCCTGATATAACCCTCCCCTGGATTGGGTTATATTAATGAAGTTCCAAAATGTTTCATGTTTTATTCTATCTAACCATTGAGTAGTATCAGATACCCAGCCAGCTTTTTCGGCGGGAAAGTATAAAACGAATACCAGAAGCCATAGAAAGCCAAAAACGACTAAAATATTTTTCGAATTTAGTGTTTCGAAATCCCTGGAGATTTTAGGATTTTTTTCTGATGTAGTAATATTGATTATTTTTGATTTCAACAGGAACTAGATGCATGGATAATCAAGCAATATTTTACAAGGTAGTGAAATTTCCGTCATCTCTATCTTAAAATTTAAATTGATGAGTATTCCGGATTTAATTACCAAGCAAGA
>CAIWHI010000993.1 GCA_903912435.1 uncultured Bacteroidota bacterium
ATCGGGGGTGAAGAAATTTTTCAAAACCTCCCTGCGTATCTTATTCTATCTATTCATAGCTTCACTGGTATATGTACTCATATGTAAGTGGCTCAATCCACCCATTACCACTACCCAAATAGGCGGCTGGACTGGCGGTTTCGGCATGAAGCGTGACTATGTAAGCTGGAACAATATCTCAAGAAATGTGAAATTGGCTGCCCTGGCAAGCGAAGACCAGCTCTTCCCCGAGCATGGCGGTTTTGACTGGAAATCGATTGACAAGAGTGTAAATGGCCCTAAGAAAAAGAAAAGGGTGCGTGGTGGTGGAGCTAGTACCATAAGCCAGCAAACCGCTAAAAACGTTTTCCTATGGCAGGGCACAGGCGTGGGCCGCTACATAAGGAAAGTACCGGAATTTTACTTTACCCAGCTTATAGAATGGACCTGGGGTAAAAAACGCATATTGGAGGTATATCTGAATGTGATAGAGATGGGGCCTGGTATATTTGGTATTGAGGCTGCATCTATGACCTATTTTCACAAGCATGCAAAAGACCTAAGCCGGGCAGAAGCTGCCATGATTATTGCCTGTCTGCCTAATCCCAAAAAATTCCTGGTAAAACCCATGAGCCACCGTGTTTCATGGCGCTACCCACAGATAATGGAACAGATGAACAACCTGGAGGGTGATGAGGATGTGGAGGCTGTGATTAATTAATAGGTATATTATCTTATTGCAGCTGGAATAAGGTAGACTGCGTGTATTTAAGGTTTATCATCTACTATTCCAGGTATCCATTTTGGCATTCTTTACGAATTTGCTAATTGTAGAATCCCCCGTTTCAAAATAATCTGTATTTTCAACGCCTATGAGCGATTTTAAGAGTATTAAGAATTGGACAGAAGACGAGCAGCCAAGGGAAAAACTGGTATCAAAGGGCCCTGATGCATTATCTGATGCCGAATTGCTGGCCATATTATTAGGTACTGGCACTGTAAAACGCTCTGCAGTAGATTTGGCCCGAGACATTTTGGGGTTGGCTCAAAATAATCTTATTCAATTAGGTCGCTTAGATTTAAAGGAACTACAACAAATAAATGGTATTGGAGAAGCAAAAGCGATAACGGTGAAAGCCGCCATGGAGCTAGGCAGGCGTAGGCAGGTGGGTGAGGTATTGGAAAGACCTACCATATCTAAAAGTGATGATGCAGCCAAAATACTTGTCCCCCTGATGCAAGATCTAAATCATGAAGTCTTTTATGTCATTTACCTCAACCATTCCCGAAAAGTATTGAAGATAGAAATGATAAGTAGTGGTGGGTTTACAGGCACAGTGGCTGATATTAAAATGATACTCAAAAATTGCATCCTCAATAATGCCAACCAACTGGTTATTGGCCACAACCACCCTTCTGGTACTAAAAAACCAAGTGAGGCTGATAAGTCAATTACCCTAAGGCTTAGGGATTCTGCCAATATAATGGACATAAAACTACTTGACCATATAATAGTAGCAGGTAATGATTTTTTGAGTATGTCGGATGAAGGTATTATTTGATTGGCTAACCTAATTATCTAGGGCTACAACGAGATTTACAACATCATTTAAAATTTCCTGCTGGCCTCGGTTACCATCTACAAATACAATCTTCTCTTCAGCCTTCAGCTTTTCGAAGGCTTCCATGTATTTGGCCCTTACATTTTTCAGGTTATCGAGGGCTTCATATAATTCAACACCTTCCCTATTGGCCAATATGCGCTGATGGCATACCTCGGGGGCAACATCAATAAATATATTTATGTCAGGGCGCAAAATCCGTGCACACATTTTATTAGCATCAATTACCCAATCAATATCGGTATGTGTGCCATGGTAGGCATAGGATGAGAAATAGTAGCGGTCGGTAATGATGGTATACCCCTCATTAAGCATCTTTACAAGGCCATTGGTTTCATTGAGCAAATGATCGAGCCTATCGGCTAGAAATAGTCCGGCTATGGTTATATGGTCGGCCTTGCGGTTGCCTTTTAGTATGTCCCTTATTATGGTACCAATATAACTATCTGTTGGCTCAAATGTGGTATACACCTTGTGCCCTTCCTGTTTCAGTTTTTCGGCAAGTAATCTTGCCTGTGTGCTTTTACCACTACCATCAATTCCCTCAAGGGCAATAAACAAATTCTTCCTCATAAATTCTTGATGGGCTAAAAGTACATTTTTTTCTATAGCCGTATCAAATAATCAGGAAGTAGTCGCAACATAAGTTCTCTAATTTATGACTTATTTTTGATTCTCAATTAGCTTAAATATGGCCTGGGTAGAAACAGATAATAAATTATACAGCTCCTTTAAATTTAAGGATTTTATTGAAGCATATGGCTTTATGACACAAGTAGCCCTAGTAGCCGAAAAACAAGACCACCATCCTACCTGGACGAATACCTATAATAAGGTAGAAATATGGCTTACCACCCATTCGGCAGGTAATACCGTTACGGATAAAGACCATAAACTGGCAGAGGCAATTGATAAGATTCTCAACAAAACCGGTTAATATACCAGCCTCAAACAACAAACCCGTTCAAGATTTTTCCTGAACGGGTTTGCTCTATTATAAAAAATTTAAGATTAATATTCTATCGCCTTTTCTTTAGCCCTTAATGTGCGAGGGAACCTTACAGATAAACCGCCATGAATTAGACCCTTATATCCAAATCCAACCTCAGCAAATCCGGCAATCTGCCTGCCTATCCTGATACCAAATGGTGTTGCCTGAAAACCCCATAATTTTAAACCGGAACGGTCTGCGTTACCCGGCATTACATCACCATCTGAAAACAAAGTTACACCCATAGAACCAGCACCATATAACCTTACCCTGATTGGCGCTTTACGGGTATCCATATAACTCACAGTAAACTCTGGACTAATAGTCACGAAACTACCATTTACACGACCATCAGAACCAGCAATATTCTCAAAAGACACTCCCATACCCAGAGTAAAATCTCTGGAAATATAATATCTGTAATTTAACACCGGTGACCCTGAAGAGTTGCTAAATGGAACGCCGTTAAATAATGTATAACTGCTCCAATAACCATATCCAAGTGATATTTCGCTTTTACCTTTCTGCGCATGGCTTTTTGGTAAAAAACAAAATAAGGTAAGTGCCAAACATAAAACGGAAATCTTCCTTTGCATAATAAGCTGTGTTTAATCGTGTATTTGAATTTCTAAATAAAAATGGGTTACGAAGGCTTAAAGATATGGCAAACTTTCATTTCTCCAAAACTCTTTGGCACAAACTTACTCAATTACATTAAACACCCTACCTAAATGGCACAATAATTTTAACATACTCCATCGAAAAGCATGAATAGGCTATAACTACTTTTGCAGAAATGATACATCCTTTAAATAATAGTCAATTGGTAGCAGTTGCCAATGAATTTGGCTCACCTATATATGTGTACCATGCAGAGAAGATTGAAGAACAATATAATAAGCTTACTACTGCATTTAGCAACCACCCCACCCGATTTTATTATGCATGTAAGGCATTGACCAACATCAATATCCTAAAGCACCTTAAATCGCTGGGTGCTGGTCTTGATTGTGTAAGTATCAATGAGGTGAAGCTGGGCCTTATGGCCGGTTTTGAACCTAATGAAATATTGTTCACCCCCAATTGTGTTGATTTCAACGAAATATTGGAGGGCGTAGAATTGGGCATCAATATAAACATTGACAATATATCTATACTGGAGCAATTTGGCAACAAGTTTGGTAATACTTACCCTGTTTGCATTCGTATCAATCCGCATATTGTTGCAGGAGGTAATTACAAAATATCTACAGGCCATATTGATAGTAAGTTTGGGATATCCATTCATCAGTTAAGGCATATAGAGCGTATAGTAAAAACTACGGGCCTGCATGTAAAGGGCCTGCATATGCATACCGGTAGTGAGATAAAAGATATAGATGTGTTTCTGCAGGGCCTGGATGTTATGTTTGGTATAGCTTCTCATTTCGAGGCATTGGATTTTATAGATTTGGGTAGTGGTTTTAAAGTACCCTATAAAGAAGATGACCAGGAAACTGATGTTACCACCCTGGGGACAAAGGTAGCCATGGCTGCTAAAGAATTTGAAAAAGAAAATAAACGCCCAATTGAAATATGGTTTGAGCCAGGCAAGTTTCTGGTAAGTGAATGCGGGTATTTCATAGTAAAGGCAAATATTATTAAGCAAACAACGGCAACAGTATTTGTAGGGGTGAATTCAGGTTTTAATCATCTTATCAGGCCTATGTTTTATGATAGCTACCATAGGATAGCTAATATATCCAACCCAGAAGGTCCGCAAAGAATTTACACAGTAGTAGGAAACATTTGTGAAACTGACACCTTCGCCTGGGACAGGGTACTTAATGAGGTAAGCGAAGGCGACTATCTGGTATTTTACAATGCCGGTGCCTATGGTTTTGAAATGAGCAGCAATTTCAACTCCCGACTAAAACCCGCTGAGGTAATGATAAAAGATGGTGCAGCACGCCTCATTCGTAAACCAGACCAATTTGAAGATTTGCTTAGGAACCAGGTTATTTAGCATAAAAAGTAATAGTACACAGATATGTTGTTATTACTTTTTACTCCTTTTTCATGCCAATCTCTATAAGACGGTAATTGTAGCTGGTTTATAAATCAAATAATTGATTTATCATTTTATTATTCATTGTGTATACATTTCATTGGTAAGTAAATAGGTCAATCATCATATTTGGTAAAATTAATCTACATCTGGCTGCAAACATGTCAATAATTCCAGGAATATACCTATTGAATTGCTGGTAAAAAGGTATCCCATTTTTGTTAAACATAATACCGCCCCAATAGCCAATCAAAGCAAAAATTGAGGGGTTAAACATAGAATTAATCAGGACTAACAAATTGCAAATACATAATATACACGTCAATATATGGATAAAACAGAATTATATTCACATAATTCTAATTGATATTTCAATTGACGGCCTTGGTTTTGTAGTTTTACACCCTAAAACAGGCAATATGAAAATTTTTATCTCAGGGGCGTCAGGATTGGTTGGTGGTAATTGTTTAAAGCATTTTCTGGAGCAGGGCTGGAATGCCATTGGCTCCTATTATTCTTTTGAAACTGAAGATACTGTGTTCTACGATACCCTTATGCCCAACCACCCTAATAACTTTGATATCGAGGCCTTTAAGCCCAATGTAATAGTGCACTGTGGCGCATTGACCCATGTGGATTATTGCGAAACCAATATCCAGGAAAGCTATGATAAAACTGTGCAGAGTACTATCAACCTGGTAAAACTGGCAAACACATGTAATGCCCGCCTGGTATACATTAGTACAGATTACGTTTTTGATGGAGAAAATGGCCCATATAGGGAAGATGCACCCGTTAATCCATTAGGTATTTATGCTAAGCATAAGTTAGAAGCAGAGCAGATTGTGCTAAGGGATATAGCCAACCCATTGGTGTTGCGTGTTACCAATGTTTATGGCAATGAGTTGAGAGGCAAAAACTTCGTCGCCCGTATTATTGACCAATGTAAGAACAATCAAAAGCTTACTCTCAAACTTCCTTATGACCAATATGCCTCCCCATGTAATGCCTGGGATATTGCACGTTGTATGTACCTTCTATTAAGAGATGAAAAAAAAGGCGTTTACAATATTGGCGGAACCGATTACATGAACCGCGTTGAGCTTGCATTAAGAGTATTAAGCTATTTCCCTGATGCACAATACGACCTGGTACCAGTGAGTACTGCCGAATTGAAACAACCAGCCGCCAGACCATTATTAGGCGGATTTGTAAAAATGAAATTTAGTAACGAATACCCTGAATTTCTATTTGGGAATATAGACAGTTACTTGAAAGAACGACTAAGCAAATAAAATTGGTTGGCAGGGTTATTTAATATTAACTCTGCCAACTTTTAATACCAGTTTCCAAACAATTTCCTTTTCCTCATTAGTATCAGGCCAATATTTACAAAGCTCACTGGCTACATGATCAGTTGGGTTGTCTATATTGATATTAATATAACGCTGGGTAGCCGACCATGTATTCAACAAGCCAATGAAATCAGCCCTGTTCATATTTCTATCGCATTGAAATTCAGGTGTTTCCAATAGCTGATAAGGAAATGAGATGGTTGAATACCCATTCTCCACTAATCGATTTTCAGGCAACCAATAATTATGGAGAACCACATCGTGATAATGTTGCACTACAGCATCAATATCAGGTGAGACAGTAGGGTTTCCGTAAGCCCACACAGCAATTACTCCATTTGGTTTTAGTACACGGGATGCCTCGTTGAAAAAACCTTCTAAATCGAACCAATGGAGTGCATTAGCAGTTGTAACCAAATCTACTGAATTCGAAGGAAGACCTGTTTGTTCTGCTTTTTCAATCTTATAGTGTACCCTGTCATGCCTTATGCTATTGGCTATTTGCTGCTCACTGGGGTCAGTGGCAAAAACCTGGTTGAAAAAATCTGCCAATCCTATGGCAGCTTGCCCATTACCTGTACCACAATCCCAAACAAGCTCATGACTACTAACTAAAGAAGCCAGATATGAATAAAGTGCCGTAGGATATAATGGTCTGTATTTCAGATAGATATCTGATTGCCTGGAGAAATTATCTTTGAAGGGTTCCATATGTTTTGATTGTAAACCGAAAGTAAGAAAGTCTAACATCAATAAAACTTAAAAATATCCCAAAACCCATTCATTATAAATCAAAAGCCATGGGTGCGCTATAGTATCTTTGGAGTATTATTACCAAGGTTAAACACATCTATGCATATGCAAACAGCAATAATTACAGGGGCAACACAGGGAATAGGCAAAGCCATAGCTGAGCGGTTTTTAAAAGAAGGCTTATCAATTGCCTTTTGTGCCCGTAATGAGGAAAAAGTTGCTGATTTATCATTAAGGTGGAAAACCACCTACCCTAATGCTCAAATCTATGGTTTCGTTGCAGACCTGAGTAAAACAGAGGAGGTAAATAACTTTGCTAAAAAGTGTTTGATCGTATTTACCAAAATCGATATACTAGTAAATAATACCGGCACCTACCTGCCCGGATTAATAGCTCATGAACCTGACGGCCTGTTAACCAAAATGATTGAAACCAACCTTTTCAGTGCCTACAATCTCACAAGGGCTATATTACCCACTTTGTTGAAACAAAAAACAGGCCATATCTTCAATATGTGTTCCATTGCAAGCCTTAGGGCCTACCCTAATGGAGGTGCCTATAGCATTTCTAAATACGCACTAATGGGATTTTCTGAGAATCTCAGGGAAGAACTGAAGGATAAAGGCATTAAGGTAACAGCCATTTGCCCAGGTGCCACCTATACCCCATCGTGGGAAGGTAGTGGAGTATCACCAGATAGAATAATGGAAGCTAACGATATTGCAACCATGGTTTGGAGTGCGAGCCAATTATCACCAGGGGCCAATGTTGAAACCATTATTTTGAGACCACAACTAGGTGACCTCTAGACTTTAACACGGTTTTTGCAAGCTCTGATAAATTAAAGTTTTTTAACGTAGCTTTAACCCCCTCGCGTTCAGCCTTACCGTCTTTGGGGCTATTTTTGTGCTACCTAAAAATGAAACACATTCAAGATATGTGGCGTAGTAACATATTAGTCCTGAGTATAATAGGGGTCTGTTGCCATGCTAGTGCACAAAATGTTGTATTTACTGCCACCCCCAGCGCTAATAAAATTGGTGTAAAAGACCAGGTGCAGGTGCAGTTTGTTGTAAAGGATGCACAGAACCTTCAAAACATGTCAACCCCTTCTACAACTGATTTTGCAATTGTACAGGGTCCATTTCAATCTCAAAGTTCCAATACTACTATTAATGGCAACCAGATGGTACAATCAACCAGTATTGTACTCACCTATGTAATGCAACCAAGGCACGAAGGAACACTCACTATTCCTCCGGTAACTGCCAGGGATGCCGCTGGCCATACCTACCAATCAAATGCCGTAACCATACAGGTTGTTCCGGGTAGCCTGGTTCAGCAACAAAGAAGGCCACAAGGACGTAATCCTTACGACCAGGATGATGACCTGTTTGCCATGATGCAAAGAATGCAGCAAGCCCAGGCTCAGATGCAGCAACAAATGCAACAACAAATGCAACAACAAATGCAGCAACGCCAGGGTGGCGGAAGGCCTCAACCCCAACCCGGTCAGCCGAACCAGCAACCCCAACAAGAAGACGCCAAAGTAAATGATGAAGAAATAAAGAAAGATCTCTTTATTAAAGTAGTTGTAGACAAAAGCAAAGTAAATATTGGCGAACAAATCACTACAAGTTATAAGCTATACTCAAGGCTGCCCATGCAGATGTCAATATCTAAACTACCTACCCTAAATGGTTTCTGGACACAGGATTTTGATATACCTAAGCAAGCCAAACCAGAAGAGGAAGTAGTAGACGGTAAAAAATACCAGGTATTCCTGCTTAAAAAATCGGCTTTATTCCCCCAGGAAGCAGGAACGCTGGAACTGGACCCGGCAGAAGCCAAAGGTGTGGCCAGAATTGTGCAGCAAGTAAAAAGACGAATGGCGGATGTGTTTGGTGGTGGTACATTAATGATGAATGACCCCTTCTTTAATAATGCCTTCTATAATACAATGGCCTATAAGGATGTGGAAGTGCATTTAAAAAGCTCGCCAGTAAAAATAACTGTAACCCAATTACCAGATAAGGACAAACCAAATGATTATGGAGGTGCGGTAGGAAAATTTGATATTGAAGGTAAATTGGACAAACAGGAGTTGACCACTGATGATATGGCCACCCTGACCTTAAAAATCAGTGGTAGCGGAAATCTAAAACTCATTCAGGCTCCTAAGCTTGACTTACCTAATGGCCTGAATACCTACGACCCACAAATAAATGATACTGTAACGGGACGGAGCACTACAATAAGTGGTACAAAAACCATTAGTTATGTAATTACCCCACATACACCAGGTGATTATGATATTCCTGCAGTTTCTTTTACTTATTACAATCCACAGTCTGGGGCATATGTAACCCAAAAAACACCTGGCTACAAACTACATGTAAAACCAGGTAAAAATTATAAACCCAACCAGACAGGAAATAATTTAGCAATTAAAGACCTGCACGATAATAAGAAATCACCTTTGGGCAAGCTGGAATTCAAAACAAAACCCATGATGTTTACAGGATCCTATTGGTTGATGTATGCATTTCCACTTTTAGCATTTATTTTTCTGGCAGTATGGAAGCGCAGGTCTGATGAAGAATTGAAGGACACTGCGAAGTTTAGAAGCAAGAGGGCCAACAAAATCGCCCTTCAAAGACTGGCAACCGCAAAAAAATTACTACAACATGATATTAAGGTGTCATTTTACGAAGAAATTTCCAAAGCAATTTGGCTTTACCTTAGCGACAAATTGAGCATTCCATTATCTTCGCTCTCCAGAGATACTGCCAGGGAGGCAATGAACAGCAGAAAAGTACCTGAAGCAACGCAAACCAGGCTTGAAAATGTAATTTGGGAGTGCGAAACTTCCCTGTATGCATCCGGAGGCTCTAAAAAAATGGCTCAAACCTATGAAGACGCAATAAAAGTAATTAGTGATCTCGAAGAAGTATTTAAAGCATGAAAAATATATTCATCCTAACCTTTATTCTATTTTCATTTGTATTACCCGGTTATGCGGCGGGAGATAATAACCTTTATTGGCAAAAAGGAAATGAATACTATCAGCAGAAACAATATGATAGTGCTGCATTGTATTTCGAACTTATTGCTGCACAAAAACCCAATAAAGCTGATGTCTATTATAATTTGGGCAACACCTATTATCGGTTAAATAAAATTGCAGCTGCTGTGCTCAACTATGAAAGAGCCCTAAAAATCAAGCCTGACTTTACTGATGCACGTGATAATCTGGCATTAACCCAAAGCAGAATCAATAATCACATCATACCTGTAAATGATATATTTTTCATTAAATGGTGGCACAAAATAACCAGACCCGACTATGCCAATAATTATGCTATAGCGGCTTTAGTTCTCTTTTTCTTTGTCCTGTTTTTATATATTTTAAAGCTATTCAGAAAGGCTCCTGAAAAATTACAAATGGTTCAATTACCCGGATTTGTAATTTTTTCTTGCCTCATATTATTAGCATTATCTTATTTTTCATCTGCCAATGCAACTGAGCAAAACTCTGCTGTAATAATGCAAAGCGATGTGCCACTGATGAATCAAGAACTAAAAGGAAAACCTCTAACATTGATTCCTGAAGGAACTACTGTGAAAATTGGCAGTGCAAAAGGAGCATGGATTGAAGTAGTATTACCTGACGGCAGAAGTGGATGGATACAAGCCAATATGGTTACCAAAATATAATATGCTGGCATATGCGTTTTTAAAGACTTAATCCAACAACATCATTATGGGCGCATATTGGGTTAAAACGCCTCAATGGCTAAAAAGACTTTTACCAAATGAACTCATTTGGGATATAAAAAACGATATCCCAAATACTATTTACATCACCTTCGATGATGGTCCACACCCCATTGCAACTAAATTTGCCTTAGAACAACTGGAGCAATATAATGCCCGTGCCACTTTTTTCTGTGTAGGCGAAAACGTATCAAAATACCAGAGTATTTACCAGATGATAATAGATAATGGGCATAATACCGGCAATCATACTTACAATCACCTTAACGGATGGAAAACCAACAATAATGTTTACATAAACAATATAGATAAAGCGGCTAAATTAATCAAATCCAACCTCTTCCGCCCCCCATATGGTAGGATAAAATTATCGCAAATCAGGAAGCTACAACAAAAAAATCGTGACATAAAAATATGCATGTGGGATATACTTAGTGGCGATTTCGATAAAAATATCACACCACAACAATGTGCCGATAATGTTTTGCAAAATTTAAAACCTGGTTCCATAATCATATTTCACGATAGTGAAAAATCTTTTGAAAGAATGAAATTTGCCTTACCCCAAGTATTGACCTTTTGTAAAAATAATAATTGGAAGATGCTGCCTTTGGCCAATTAATTAGAGAAATTTTCACTTATCGCATCGTGATGGTTCTGAAGTTGAAAAACGCAATTCTAATAAATATACATTAACAGAATGTATGTGGCCTATTAAAAAAACCTCCTTAATTTTTAGTTAACAGATAAAAAGAATGTCAAAACAAATTTGGTGGTTGCCTAAGTCTTTTTATCTTTAACAAATTATTTTTTTCAATGTTCACCTGCACTTCAAATTATCCAATTGGAAGGTGCTTTTTGTTAATAGCGAATTTATAAATTTTTGTTCATGATGAAACTAAACTTTAAATCTGTAATGGCTTTATTGCTAATTGCTGGTTCTTCCATCAATTCTGGTAAAGCACAAACCATCAATACTATTTGTGGTACAGGTCTGGCAGGATATTCTGGCGACAATGGTCCGGCTATATCGGCTCAATTAGACCATCCTACCGATGTAAAAGTTGATGCAAAAGGCAATACTTATATTGCTGACCGTGGTAATGAGGTTATCCGCAAAATAAATTCAGCGGGCATTATAACCACGTTTGCAGGAAACGGTAATCCAGGATATTATGGTAATGGAGGTCCGGCAACTTCAGCATGGTTAAATCGCCCATGTGGTGTGGCAGTAGATAAAACAGGCAATGTTTATATTGGTGATACCAATAATGGAATTATACGTAAAGTAGATACCAATGGTATTATTTCAACTTATGCAGGTATATATCAAACCCCAGGTTATACCGGAAACGGTGGCCCGGCTACACTAGCCAGATTGGAGGATCCTACCTATTTGGCTATAGACAGTGCAGACAATCTATATATCACCGACCATATGAATAATGCCATTAGAATGGTTTATCATTCTACAGGTATGATAATTACAGTGGCAGGTAATACTATTAAAGGGTACAATGGTGATGGCGGCCCAGGCCCTGCAGCACAATTAGATGACCCACGCGGAATTTATGTAGACATTTTCGGTAATCTTTTTATTGCAGATTTCGGAAATCAGGTAATTCGCCGTGTGGATGGATTAACCAAAAATATTACAACCATTGCAGGATGTAACTGGCCTGGTGCAAGAGGTACCGGAGGCCCTGCAACTGGCGCAAACCTTAATGGTCCGATTTCTGTTACAGCCGATAATTATGGCAATGTTTTCTTCGGAGAATCTAATAATGACTGGGTGCGTAAAATAAACACAAAGGACACTTTGGTTTATTTTGTAGGTAATGGAAATGGTGGTTATGGCGGTGATGGTGGTCCATCAACCATTGCTAAACTAAACTACCCATTCAGCTTATCTGTTGATGGTGTAGGGAATGTTTATTTCCCTGATTTCAACAATTGTGTAATTCGCCGTGTACAGGTTGCTCCATTAAAAATTAATACAGAAAACGTAGCTGGTGGCATTCAGGTATTTCCTAATCCTGTGACTGAGGTACTACATATTAATAATCTACCACAATCTGCCACCTATTCCCTTAGTAATGTTATTGGTATTGAAGTAATGGCCGGTGAACTTAGCCAGGGCGACCACTTGCTTTCTATTAAGGAATTACCAACTGGCATATATAACCTTGAATTGAATCCTAAAGATGGCAACAAGGAAATAAGGAAAATAATTAAACAATAATCAATACAATCCTAAATAGTGAAATCCTTCAGCAATGAAGGATTTTCTATTTTATATAAGATTGGCAAATTCAAGGCCTGGTTTAATAAAAATGAACTAAAAATGCTTGTGTCAATATTGACTATTATTTAATAATTTGGAGCTGTATATTTTCAATCATAAATTACCTGATTAGCCCTTAAATTCATAGAACTGAGATTATCCAAATGGCAGAGAAAAAGATAAAAAAAATGGATCAACAGGCAGGCATCACTGAAAATAATCCTCCACAGTGGGATTATAAAGTTTTTCTGTGGCTTGCCCCAATATTGATTCTAACCTTCCTTACCTTATCTCCCCTTACAAAATTCACCTTCTTATCCTGGGATGATAATGCCTATGTATTTGAGAATCCCTATTTAGTCAAAACATATACTGAGAGCATAACCTATTTTTTCCAACAACATTATTTCATTGGTAATTACATCCCTATTACCATGCTCACCTATGCATTTGAATACCACCAGGTAGCATTAGACCCTCCTTTTTATCATACATTTAATCTAATTATCCACTTGCTTAATGTTGCATTGACATTTTTGTTTATATATCTATTGAGTAAAAAGAGAGCATTGGTGGCAATATTCGTAGCCTTATTTTTTGGAATTCATCCAATGCATATTGAGTCCGTAGCCTGGGTGGCCGAATTAAAAGATGTACTCTATAGTTTCTTTTTCTTGGGTGGTCTTATTTGCTATTACAAATATCTGGAAACCAATACCCAGTCAGGAAATTCTTTGGAACCAATTGAATCTGCTATTGGCCAACCGGATTCACCCCCTAAAAAAGGTAAACGCTACCTTTTGGCACTTACCTTTTTATTGTTCCTGATCTCCATTCTATCAAAACCTGCTGCAATAACCTTTCCATTGGTTCTTATTTTGCTCGACTATTATACACGTAGAAGGTTCACAAGACACATATGGATTGAAAAAACACCCTTTCTAATTGTATCGTTGATTTTCGGCCTAATAGCCATCAAGGCCCAGGCGGCAGACAAATTGGTTCATGATTATTATCCAATTACCCAAAGGATTTTATTTGCATGCCATTCCCTACTCAATTATAGTGTGCATCTATTAGTTCCTTATGATATAGCTATTTACCACCCCTACCCTAAAATGGCAGATGGTTACCTGCCAATTGTATTTTATCTTGCCCCTATCGCGTTATTGGCGATAGGTTATGGACTATATAAATCAGCCAGGCATACACGCCTTTTGATATTTGGATTTCTATTTTTCACTGTAAATCTCCTACTGGTTTTGCAGTTATTATCTATCGGTGATGCAATTACCGCCGACCGCTATACCTATGTGCCCTATATCGGATTGTTATTCATATTAGGAATGGGGTTCGATTGGCTTATCAATTGTCAACAAGAAAGATTTAAGACCTATAAATCTTTTACTATAGGCATTGCAACAATTATGGCAATTGGCTGCAGCTATGTAACCTACTCACACACCCAGGTTTGGGAGAATGATGAAACTATTGCCAATGACCTATTAGCAAAATATCCGGATGACAGATTAGTACTGAACACAAAGGGATTTAATTTGTTCAACCAAAAACGCTATGAAGAGTCTTTGGGTTATTATATTAAAGCTATTGACCTGAAGCCCGATTATATTATGGCCTATATTAACCTGGCTAACTCATGTATGGCAATAAAAAAATACGATACTGCAGATAAATATACCAACCTGGCACTAAAAATAAAACCAGATGACCCAAATCTATTCAATATAAAGGGTTATATATCATTGCAATACCATAAATTCTCTGAATCCATTAATTACTTCCAGCAATCAATTCAACTAAAAAAAGACAACCCGAGTGCCTACATGTATTTGGCCGAATGCTATTATGCGATTAAAGATAAAGAAAACTGGATAAGAACCCTAAATAAGGGCCTGGAATACTCACCAGATAACTTTATGCTACTTAACAATAAAGGCTATGCCCTAATGCTCAATGGCCAATACAGTGAGGCTATAGAATACCTGAATAAATCAATAAAAATCAATCCTAATTTCGATATAGCATCACAAAACCTGGCTAATTGTTATAGAGCACTAAATATCCAGGGCCGAAAATAAAACTGGCTTTTTGCTTTTGGAGCAAAAAGGCCAGCTAAAACATTTGAATACCGATACACAATTTTATCAATGAGCAAAATCGGTATCATAATTAACCATTCGCTCTATTGGCGGATTGAAATAACCGAATTTCACATTTGGAAATTCCTCGTGTATCAGGTCCATCATCTGCCTTACTCCCATACACTCGCCTGGCTCCACAATGCCCATTTTACCAAGATACCAATCAGGGTCAATATTGAAATTCCTCCACTGTATCATATCCAGGCCGGTTTTTTGGATCAAATCGCATAATGCATCATACTCCTCCACACAATCGGTCATACCAGGAAACACGAAATAATTGATTGATGCCCAGCCCCCATATTTCTTTACAACTTTCAGGCTCTCTACCAGGTCATTGAAGGAGTAATTATTGGGCATATAGTATTTGGTATAAATATCCTCCCTGGCTGAGTTAAGGCTTACCCTGATACTGTTTAAACCTGCCTTCATTAACTGCTCTACAGCATCGGGCTTACTGCCATTGGTATTGATATTGATGCTCCCCTTCTGGGTATGCTTTCTTATTTCTATTATTGCATCTTTTATGGTCTCCCACATCAGCAATGGCTCACCCTCGCATCCCTGCCCAAAGCTAATCAATGGGTAAGGTGCAGTTTCGAGATGAGGCACTGTAAATTCAACAATCTCCTCTGCCGTAGGCCTGAAATTTAACCTATCCTGTGTACTCACAATGGTCTCTTCCTCAGGCTGGAAGGAGATACAACCTAAACAATTAGCATTACATGCTGGCGAGGTAGGCACCGGGCATTCCCAACGACCTAAAAAATAATTCCTTGCAGCTGGGCAATGATAAGTCAACGCACAATTGTCGGCAAGGTGCTTTACAAGCCTGTTGTGGGGGTAATTTGCCACTATTTCACCTACTCCTGACTCTACCTTATTTTGGTCGTAACCGCTGCACTCCTGCCTAATATCGCGCTCAATTCTTATTGCAGGCACGAAAAATTTATCACCATACCAACCTGCTGCGGTATAACAAAACAATGGCAAGGTAGGTGCATCCTGTGAAGTCTCATAAGCAGCCAGATAAAATCCGGTATGGGCCGGTGGTATAAAAGCAGCTACAGCCCATCCCTTTTCACAAAGGCGCATTTCACCGGTTTTCACGTCTATTCCTATACCCCTTCTGCCAGGTAGTTCATAAAGGTTACCGCCATCGGGCAATTCTATCCAGTCCTCCTCAGGAATAGGATATGCATCCCATCCGCTACGTCCTACCGAATACAATGATGTATCCTCGAATATTGTCCCTTCACCATCAGAATATAATAAGTATGGAGTCATTTTTTTAAGTCAAAAGTTAAAAGTCAAAAGTTAAAACGGTTTTTCCCAAGGCAAAAGTTAAAGGTAAAAACAGGTTAGCCTAAGACAAAAGTTAAAAGTCAAAAATCGAAACAAGTTGATGGAACATCTCTTTTCTATAAAAAATTAAGTTTGCTTCAACCAAATGCCAGAATTACGCCAAAATTAAATGCCCACAATTATAAATCATCACTTCTGCGCTTATCGCGATTTAGTTCAACCTGGGCAGCACAGAAATCCTCAAATGGTTCGCTCTTAATATCCGTTTCATCAAGTGTCCACTGAAATAAACGATTATCAACACAATCTATAGAAATAGTACCAAAACGAAACACTATCTGCTCTATTTCCTTCCATTCCAAAAATCGCTTTCTGGATGTTACCGGCAGTTTTACTCCATCAGCATCTACATGGATAAATAACTTATCCCAGGCAGTGCGCTCCCATAGTATGGCAAATATTAAAACACAGCTCAATACACCAAATATCAATTGGGGAAATTTCCAGTGCTGGTAAAAGGAATACCCACCTATTGTAGCTGCCACCAAAAACTCCAACAATCTCATCTTAGGATTCACTGCCCTACTTGTTGTCCACCGGTTCCTGAAAATGGTTAAACCTATCACGCCCAAGCCAACCAGCAATAATGCCAGCCCCCACATGGGTATTGTATAATTATAATCTAAAATAATTGCACCGGCAGCTAAAAATGCCAATCCGGTAATTAAATGGAGGGTGGTAACCTGGTGGGGCTTTACCTTTTCATCTACCACCGGCAAATCATAAACCATTGTGCAAAAATAGGATATTAAACCAATCCAAACGAGATTATGAATTTACAAGCTGATAATGAGACATTTTTTCACCAATTCTAATTTCCAAAGTGCTAATTTTGAACCAAGATAAATACCCATTTTACAGAAATGAACATCCATGTTTTAGCTTTCGGTATTGCCAAAGAAATATTAGGTGGCTCATCTGTGGCTTTAACATTATCCGGCACTAATACTGTATATACACTAAGGCAACAGATAGAAAACCAATATATTGGCCTAAAAAGACTTACTTCATTTATGATAGCCGTGAATGGGGAATATGCCTCACCTGAACAAATTCTAAAACCTGGTGACGAGGTAGCCATCATCCCACCCGTAAGCGGTGGCTAGTACAATATATCCTTTATGACCAATATTCATATTTCATCCGAACTACTGGATATCCAAAAATGCACCGATTGGGTAATGTCGCCTGAAGCAGGGGGCATTGATGTTTTTATTGGAACAGTAAGAAACAAAACTGCGGGTAAAAATGTGGTGCGGCTGGAATTTGAAGCCTACGAAAAGATGGCCATCAGTGAAATGCAGAAGATAGCTAATGAAGCCTGCGCAAAATGGCCATTGCTAAAAATGCTAATACACCATAGGGTGGGCATACTTCAGGTAGGGGAAATACCCGTAATAATAGCTGTTTCATCTGCACACCGTGCCGCCGCCTTTGAAGCCTGCCAATGGGCTATTGACACATTAAAACAAACCGTACCTATCTGGAAAAAAGAAGTATTTGATGATGGGGAACAATGGGTTGCAGCTCATCCTTAATCCTACTTCACCTTAATTTTACTCATTACCAATTTGGCATCAGCAGGCGTATTGGCATTTAATAAAGCATCAGGGTTAGGTGGCTGGAGAATATTAACCCGCTCCTTATTCCTAATCAGTATCTTTCTGGGACAATTAAAGCCTTCATTAAAAAATTGGAGTAGTAAGCTGTAAGATAATGGTTCCCATATGGTTATAAGTGGTTCAGGTAAAGAATCATAAGGACTTTCGAATGTAGAAGCGAGGGTTGTGGCTACCCTTTTTTCTATTAGGTATTGCAATATAGCCTCATCAAGCAAAGGCAAATCGCAGGCAATAACCAACCATGCCACATCAGGATAAACCTTGAAGGCTGATAATATCCCACATATTGGGCCTGCACCATCTACACTATCAGGCAAGAGTTTATAGGAGGAATCCATTACACCTACCTGTTCCTGCCTGCACGAAATAAATACTTCATTACAAAAACCAGATAGCATATTGGCCATATGGTAGCGTTGCTCTATTCCATGCCATTTTATTCGACCCTTATCCTCACCCATGCGCACACTTTTGCCACCGGCAAGCACAAGTCCATAAATTGGCACCCTACCACTATTATCGCCTGAAATCACTTTTTCCACCGGTTTTTTCTATCAGTTTGGTTTCCTTAATAACTATATCATGGCTCATAGCCTTGCACATATCGTAGATGGTCAAGGCCGCTATACTAGCCCCTACTAAAGCCTCCATTTCCACACCTGTCCGGGCAGTGACATTTGCTTCGCAATCTATCATCACCTCATTCTGGTCATTAACCCCAATGTTTATTTTGCAATTATCTAAGCCCAATGGATGGCAAAGGGGTATAAGGTCCGAAGTTTTTTTCGCACCCATGATACCCGCTAAAATTGCTGTTTGGAATACCGAGCCCTTTTTTGTTTGTATATCTCCCCCTTCCAATTTCTGCAACACTTCAGCAGGCAACACAACAATGCTCCTTGCAATTGCTTTTCTACTGGTGATGGCCTTAGCCCCAACATCTACCATTGATGGTAGCCCTTTTTCATCAAGATGGGTAAAATCACTCATATTATCAATTTAAACGGCCATATACGATATACTTCTCCCTTATTAAATACTGTCTTTTCCATTGGCAACTCCATAAATGCGATTGATTCCAGCAAATTAGCAAAATCTCCTGAACCATTTCCTTCCAAGGGTGAAGCAACCAATTGGCCTCCATCATTAGCTTCAACCCTTACCTGCATGAAATACTGCATATTTGGGGTAAAGGTAACCTCCCTATCCAAAATTGCCTTAGCCCCTGGTGCTTTCTTACTTTTGCTGATTAATTGCAACCACGGCAAAAAATACCTGTGCAGGCATAAAAAAGTGGATACAGGATTACCTGGGAACGCAAAGACAAGTTGCCCATCGCTTTGGATACCAAACCAAAATGGCTTCCCCGGCCTCTGCTGCACTTTATGGAACAGGCATTGCACACCAGCCTCTTCCAACGCATCGGGAACAAAATCAAACTTACCCATCGAGACGCCACCACTCAATAACAAAACATCATATTTTCTGAGATAATCGTCCAATTGTTCTTTTATAACTGTCTGATTATCATTAATATGAAGTAGGTCAACTTTTATTTTAAATTGTTCCAGAACAGCCCTAACTGTATGCGAATTAGACCTGCGGATTTGGTAGGTTGTAGGGGTTTCTTCTACACCCACTAACTCATCACCTGTAGATATCACCACAACCCTTGGCTGCTTTTTTACTAGTAAATGGGTTTTACCTACCGAGGCTGCTATACCTATCAATGAGGGCGTTATCACCTGCCCAGCCTGTGCTACGATATCACCACTACGCTTATCTTTCCCCCTTACATGTATATTCTGACCTTGTTTTACCTTTTCGACAAGTACAGTCGCTACCCCTCCATTTATTTCCACATCCTCATACCTGATTATGGTATCTACCGATTCAGGCAGTGGAGCCCCAGTCATAATTTCAACGCATTCATTCGGCTCGGTAATTTCTATTGGTAGGCTGCCAGCGGCGATGGTGGCTATAATGTTAAAGACTTTATTTCCATTCAAAAAGGCAGAATAACTTACCCCAATTCCATCCATTGTAGAACGATTGCATGGTGGAAAGTCCCGGTCGGCAAATAAATCCTCAGCCAATACCCTACCCAATGAATCAGCGAAGGGCACCAATTCATTGCCATAATCCCTTATTTGACTATTAATTATTTGTTCTGCCTGCTCTACCGTTACCATTTATTAACCTGGGATAATGAAATTATAATAATCTAGCCACCTATACTTGCCATAGAAACATGATTGCCATTTTTCTCTGCTTCCCAGCCATCCTTATACCTCTTGCCTATCACATTGCTTATTTCAGCCATCAATGAATCAGCATTGTGTCCCTGCCTTACCAAATCTTTAATATTCAGCACACCATTATCGTAGAGGCAGGTTTTAAGCATTCCCAGGGGTGTTATCCTTATCCTGTTGCAAGAGCCACAAAACGACCTTGTATAGGCTGCAATGATGCCAATATTACCTTTATGACCAGGTATATGATAGTTGTAAGAAGTAGAATTTGCCGGGTCGGCTATTTTTTTGATTTCAGGGTAGTGGGCGGTTATGGTTTCAAGTATTTTCACATAATCCCATTTCAATGCTGTATAGTGGCTAGCCCCTCCATTAAAGGGCATTTCCTCAATAAAACGCACACTTACAGGAAGGTCTTTAGTCAATGCCACTAAAGGTATGATATCATCAATATTCTTACCATCCATCACCACCGCATTCAGTTTAACATCCATTCCATAGCTTATTAGGGCCTGCATAGTGTCCATCACTGCCAGGAATTCATCCCTATGGGTGATAGCGAAAAAACGATTCCTATCGAGAGTATCCAGGCTAAGATTGACCGAATTAATACCAATCCTCTTCAATTCTGGTACCAGCGGGGCGGTAAGTACACCATTGGTGGTGAGGCATAATTGTTTCAGGCCATCTAGCTTAGATAAATCTGTGAGAAAAGACATTATATCCTTTCTTACAAATGGCTCCCCACCGGTAATCCTAATCTTTTCAATGCCGTGCTTTACCAATACAGAGCAAATCAGAAGCATTTCTTCATAACTCATGAGCTCCTTTCTCGATAGCCAGTCTATACCCTCCTCGGGCATACAATAGAAGCAACGCAGGTTGCACCTGTCAGTTACAGCAAGCCTCAAATAGTTAATCACCCTGCCGTGGTTATCCATCAACACTAATTTGCTCATTCGTTAGGTCAAAGTTCGATTTTTTATTTGAATGAAGGGGAGAAATCCTTTAGATGCTACAATAAGGTATTATCACAAGCTCTTAATAGCTTTTTCGAATTGAATATTTGTAATACCAAGTGTCTTTAGATTTGGCCCAATATGGTTTACTGGAATTTCTTTTTCAGCGGTTCTAAATACAACAGGTCTAATCAATTTCCCCCTGGGATGCCCATCAGGATAGTTCCATATTTCATGGTCACCCTTAATTCTAATAAAAACCTATCCCAGGCTTTTCAAATATTTAATGAACAGGTTTGTAGGAATTTGGCGGATACCCATTAGGCAAGTGGCATTGAAATCTTCAATTGATAAGATTGCATATTTTCCTCAGTTAATAATTCTATTGGCACATTAACCTCAGTAGGTTCTACAAATCCCTGCCTCAGATTCCAGCCGCAGGCAACCAAATTTTGCTCCAAAGTGCCGTTTTCTTCGCAGTACTCTAAAAATATATCTAAGGCCTCTTGAAATGAAGCTTTAGCCCCGTCCTGAGTTTTAGCATATGATGATAAATCTAGGGAAGGACAGTAGGTAATAATATAGTCGCCCTGCTCACAAAGCATAACTGTTATAGTTGATGATACGACTTTTGTATAAAAACTTATTCTGCTATATGTCTAATCGCAATTATAAAGATACATAATGTCAACAAAAAAAAAATCAGGCGTACCAAAATATCCCTATTTCAGTACGCCTGATGCTATATTATTCTATTCCTGATTCCTTTTCTTCACCATGGTTAGGATGGTAGCAATTGCTACAGTTTCACCAGTTTGGTCATAAACATCTACCAGCCATTTCACAATACCCTTTGCTATATCTTCGGGTGTACGCTTTTCTTGCCCTACTTTTTCCTTAACCGTTAGCTTCACGCCAATAGTCATTCCGGGGTAAACAGGTTTGGTAAACCTACACTCATCAATACCATAGTTCAGCAATACTGGTCCCTTCTTTGCATCTACAAACAATCCTGCAGCTTTAGAAAGTATGAAATAGCCGTGTGCCACCCTACCTTCAAATATGGTTCCCTCAAGTGAGGTAGCATCCATGTGTGCATAAAAATTATCGCCGCTCACGTTGGCAAAGTTGGTGATATCTGTTTCGGTTACAGTATGTTTTGCTGTAATCAGGGTCTCCCCTATAAACAAGTCTTCAAAATGCTTTTTAAATGGATGTACGTCAGTTTCGGTTTGCTTACCAAACTGTTGGTACACATTGGTAATGTGAGAAATGGTAGTAGGCGAACCCTGGATAGCTGTGCGTTGCAGGTAATGCATCACGCCACGCTTGCCACCCATCTCTTCACCACCACCAGCACGGCCCGGACCACCATGAACCAGCATAGGCATTGGCGAACCATGGCCTGTACTTTCCTTGGCACAATCGGCATTCAAAATAAGAATACGACCATGCATTGTTGCTGTACCTAATACTATTTCCTTGGCGATATCATCATTTGCAGTTACTACAGAACTCACCAAAGAGCCCTTACCCATTCTTGATAATTCAATTGCTTCATCAATTGAATTATAAGGAATTATGGTTGATACCGGACCAAAAGCTTCAATATTGTGGCAATCAAGATTTACAAATGGGTCAATGTTCAGGAAAATCAACGGAGGAAGAAAGGCTCCCTTTTCTTTATCCGCACCTATCACCTCAAAATGGTCAATATTACCAATAACTATATCCTGCGACTTGGCTAATTGTTGCACTTTTTCACGTACCTCATTACGCTGCGAGATACCTGCCAAGGGCCCCATACGCACTTCTTTAATAGATGGGTCACCAATTGTAGTTCCCATTAAGCGCTTGCCCAATGCTATCTGCACATCTTCAACCCTGTCAGCCGGCACTATAATCCTGCGTATGGCAGTACATTTTTGACCTGCTTTAGTGGTCACTTCCCTTACTACCTCCTTGATAAACAAATCAAATTCAGGCATGCCGGGGAATACATCCGAACCCAGAATACAGCAATTCAGCGAATCAGCCTCCATATTGAAGGAAACTGCCTCTGATAATATCCTTGGGTGGGATTTCAACATCCTGCCGGTAGTTGCTGACCCAGTAAAAGTCACCACATCTGATGTCTCAACAGTATCCAATATCCCCCTAGCCGAACCACAAATCAATTGCAATGAGCCCTCCGGGAAAATACCTGACTTAATGATTTCCTCAAATACGGCCTCTGTAAGGTAGGAGGTAAGAGTAGCCGGTTTTACAATTGCAGGAACCCCTGCAAAAAGGTTTACCGCAATTTTCTCCAACATTCCCCATACCGGGAAGTTGAATGCATTGATGTGAATAGCTACCCCCTCACGTGGTAACATAATATGTTGCCCGATGAAGGTATTGTTTTTAGAAAGTTTAGCATTATCGCCATCTACATAAAAACGCTCGTCTGGAAACTGCCTGCGCAGGCTAGCATATGTAAATAGGTTGCCGATACCACCTTCTATATCCACCCACGAATCTGAACGGGTAGCACCTGTATTAGCACTTATCTGGTAAAAATATTCTTTACGGTCTTGAAGGTAGATAGCCAATGCCTTGAGCATTCTGCCACGCTCCTGGAAGGTGAGTTTTCTCAATGCCTTTCCACCCACGGTGCGGGCATAATGCATCATCGCACCAAAATCAAGACCATCGCTACTTGCTGAATAAATTGCAGCTCCTGTTATGGCATTATGGAGTATTTCCCCCTCTTGTTTGCCATTCACCCATTTACCTTCGGCGTAGTTTTTTAGTTGTGTTAGCATTCGTTTAAGTTAAAAGTCAAAAGTTAAAAGTTAAAACTGCTTTGCTTGTTTAGCCTTGTAGGCAACCAATTGCATTGGTTGTCTAAATTATTAGTGCAAGTTAGAATTTTTAATGGGGATAGAAAAAAAGTGAGATTAATTGAATCTATATCGAAACTTTAAGCGGGAATTTTAACACAAATGGTCATTCACTCCACAAACTACACCTAAATTTATTTTTTAAACATACAAAATAATTGATTTGAACATAGATTATTCTCCTATCTTTGGTTCAAATCCAAACATTGAAAAAGACTTCCCTGCTATTCGTCCTTATTTGCATTGCATTTACATCAATCGGACAGAAAATCCATTTTGGTGATAGTACCAATGTATGGTCGGTAATAGATAGTACCACGGGTTGCTGCATACCCTATCCTACCATTTATACTACGGCAAACTATATTGGTTCGGTGGATTATAATGGCCACACCTACCTGGAACTCAATGACCCTGAAGGTTTTATACTGGTACGCGAAGAAAACAACCGGGTTTATGCTATTAATAGTTCAGATTCTAATGAACGCATGATATACAACTTTAGTTTATCGCTGAATGATACGCTGAAAATAAAAACAGCTAATGACACTTTTGTTTCCTGGGTAGCTATATTAGATTCTACCCAATTAGCTGGAATTTTTTATAAGGTTTGGCATTTTAATGGAGCATATACCAGCTCCTATTTCCCCGATTCTATAAGGACTTACCGATACAACGTAATCGAAGGTATAGGCTGTACCAATGGCCCCGGTTATCCTGCTAGGGCTTATAGCCTTAAAACATTTTCCGAGCAGTTGATGTGCTTCAATAATCACCTCAACATTACTTCTTCGTTGTCTACCCCTGTTACCTCATATGGTGTCGATTATACAAGTTTATACGACAATGGCGCTAGCTGCACAGTTTTTAAAAGTTTTCACCCTGACGTTAATGTAGGAGTATATAATGTTCCAAAAAGAAATGATGTAAAAGTTTACCCACAACCATTAACCGAAATCTCCCTTATTTCTATGCCAAGTGAAATTAGCTCAGGCACATTAATTATCACCAACCTGGTAGGCCAGCAAATCATTATTCAGACAATCATCAACCAATCTCAAATCATGGTTGGTAGGCTTATCCAAACACCAGGCATCTATTTTTATAGGGTATTTGATTTAACATCAGGTAATATCTGGACAGGCAAATTAGAAAAACAATAATCTGGTCAATCCAAATAACACACTTTATTACTTGAATGTAAGTACATAAAAAAGCCTTCCTGTATCATCTGGAAGGCTTTTATTATCAGTAAATGATCGTTAATATTATAGCAATATTATCAACAGTATTACTATGAGTATTATTGCACCGGCAGAAATATAAACCCCACCACCAATATCACTCAACTGTTGCTTAATAGAACGAACTTCCTTACGCATAGTTCTTTTCTCCGTCCTGCTCATATCATCGGTATTCGTTGCCTTTATTTCAGCCAGGCGTGTTTCTAAAACCTCTGCCTTAGGGGCATATGTGGTTAACGACGTAGTAGCATCCGCTGTTGTTTTAGTATATGCAGCATGCGAAGTTTGTGGTGCCATGGCAAGGCTCATACCGAATACCATTAAGCCAAAAGTTATCTTTTTCATTTTGTATTGTTTTAATTGCTGTGAGTAAAATTATATTTGATTCCTTCCTGAAATTAGTCTGAGTAATACAGCTACTATAGCTATTATAAGTAGTATGTGTATCAGTCCGCCCATGCTGTAGCCTATAAATCCTACTGCCCAGCCAATAACTAATATTACTGCGATGACATAAAGTAGATTTCCCATGTTATGTGTTTTTATTTTTATAATTAATAATTAGCCTAGAAATGGACAGACAAACCCAAAGTGGATACCCCGGTAGATAGGTCAATAAATATACCAACCTTGTGTGTTATATGATATTCAGTACCTATGTGCAAATCGAGAAACAAAGGACCTGGTTCGTTTTTCACAGTACTTTCGCCGTAGTAACCATTGTCCCAGGTTGTATTCCTCAAGGTAAATCCTAATGAACCCGCCAGGTATAAGTCCCACTTAGGACCAGTGCCAAGCAATTCGTCGAAATAATACGCCCCCTTTACACCCATTGGTACTATTGTTTCGTGGTAGTAATAATCCTTATAGGTATAATTGTTTGAACCCCAATAATTGTAGTTAGAGTAGGAATAGTAAGTTATAAAAGGTGCCAGGGTGAAATTGTGGGCAATATTAAATTCAAAGTCGGCATGAAGCACTGGAGTGCTATAACCTATATAGCTATAGTAGCCAATGCCCACCCCTAAATTTAGCGTATTACCAAATTGCTCGCTGTGGGCCTTTGTTTGTGCAAATGACTGGCTACCAATTACTGATAGCAGGATAACGAATGTGATTTTTAGTATTTTCATTTTAAATTTTTTAGTTTGATTGTGAGAAATATTAATGAGTGAATAAGGGTATTACATAGAGAACTTGTAACCTATTGTTACCTGCGTCCAAAGATTCTTATATTGGTTTGTAATGATACCACCGCCTGGTACACAGTTGAGTAAATTGATACCGCCCCTACCTCCTATAACTATCCATCTGGTATTGAAATCAATTCCGCCTGATATGGATGGCATCAATTTGCCCGTTTCTGAGTGCGCCTTGCTATTTTCAGGTACTAATACACCTGATATTAATTTCGACTTGTCATCTTCCTGAATCAGGACTGAACATTGTGGGCCTATCAAAAGGGATACCGCTGCACATGGCTTGTATACTATATAAAGCGGCAGTTGAAAATAACTACTGGTTCTGATAATATCGTACGCCTCCCCATTTAAGATACCTTTATACCTAAAACCAGTCTGGGAAAAGAGCAACTCGGGTTGTAAGCCCCAATTATTAACTAATGGTATAGAAATAAATGCACCTGAAACTATTCCCAGTCTGTAAGTATATTGGGATGAACCTAACCCTTGCCCAACGATGCCCGAATAACTTGCACCCATTTTCAAGCCATACAATAATTCCTGTTTTTGATGCGATAGGGTAATTTGTTTTCCGCCATCCTGACCAATACATTCACTATAAGTGAATAAGCAAGTCAATAATATAAGAATTGTATGTTTCATGGGAGGGGTGTTTTACACATTATGGTACACAGTTCAAGCTGGGATTTGCCTACTTTTTACCGCCTAATTCATCAATTTTCTTACCTATATTGTCCATATCCCTATTGAAATCAGATTTAAAAACCTCCCAATTATCCTTTCCCTGAGCCTTATAGTCTTCCATCTTCTTCTTCAGGTCGCTGTTTTGTTTTTCCAGATCTGTAATCTTAGCCTTATAATCTTCCTTAGCGTCCTTCTTCTGTTGTTCTATCCTTGCCTCAAATTCTTTCATGCTCTTATCGTTTGCAGCAATTTTTTCAGCACTTGTTTTGCGGTAAGATTCGATTTCAGCAAGGTATTCTTCATTTGCCTTATCCAGATTACTATTGGCCTGAGCCACATTTGCCTGCGCATCTTCCACCTTTTCTGATGGAGACTGGCAACTAAATACCATGCTTGCACCTATTATAACAGTTGCTGCGACTATGGAAATTGACTTTTTCATTTTTTGATTGTTTGTTTTTGTGAATAATTGGGAGGTACGCTTACCAGAGGTATGCCTCTTAGAGTTCAGAAATTATTTTATGAACATCCTCCTTGGTTTTGCCCAGTTTCACCTGCAACCTACCTATCAGCTCATCTTGCTTACCTTCTACCAACATCAAATCATTGTCTGTTAGTATGGCGAATTTTTGTTTCAATTTACCTTTGGTTTCGTTCCAATTTCCCTTCAACTCGGTTAGATTACTCATTTTCAAATTATTTTATGTGAATTCATTTTCACTTGGCAAAGATGGCTCTATTCCTCCCGTCAATCATTACATTACTACAACCAATACTTGCATTATTCACTGATAAATAAAACATATAAAGTGATTGATTATAAAGGAATTATGTAAAACAGAACACTAAAAATGTAAGAATTCTGGCTAGGGAATGAACCACTTTTGCTAAATGAATTTTATTCATAACCGGTCCGCAGGTGGCGGAAAAAATTGATTAAAATGAAACGATTTCAAAAGGTATTACTAGCATGTGCGGTACTCATGTCGTGCAGTGCATATTCTGGTTCAGCCCAGATATATGTGCATATTCGCCCCATTGGCCCGGTAATCATAAGAAGTGCGCAACCTAGCCCACGCCACGTATGGGTAAATGAAGATTGGCGTGAACGCGATGGCCGCTATGAATACAGCGGTGGACACTGGGCCGAACCACCACATGAAGGTGCCAGGTATCGCGAAGGCCGCTGGAAACACGATAGAAATGGCGATAGATGGCAGCCTGGAGAATGGAGAAATGATAATCGCAGGGTAAATAACAAGCATGATGACAGACATGATAACGGACGACACGAAGGACATAATGAAAGGCAATAAAAAAATGGAGAGCAGATAACGCTCTCCATTTTTTTATTCGTTTACAGAACAATAAATTTACTACTTCTTATCCTTCTTCTTAAAAAAGCCACGCAGGAGGAAATTATGGCTAGCGGCATCCATGTTTTTCTTAAAGCCACCTGTACCCTGCTTTATATTCACCAGTGTCCGGTCAAGATTTTGGGCAAAGGCACTATCCATCAGCAATTTACCAATCGTACCATGTCCATCATGAATATTGTCTATAATATCTGCAAGATCACTAGTAATAACAGCCGCATTTTCGCTAGTCACCTTTACATTTAGCATAATATCGTCCATGCTGATAGGTACTTTAGTCTCCAGCATATCTCCATCGGTTATTATAGCTAGGTTCCCCGGCTGGGGTAATATAGATACCATTTTATTACCCATCAACCCATCAGTACCAATTACTGCCAAGGCATTTTTTTTAATGAATTTCCGGGTATTTTCGTTGATAAGCATGCCTACCCTTACTGTTGTATCTGTCATTTGCTCGATATTGCTGATAACCCCTACATTAA
>CAIWHI010000994.1 GCA_903912435.1 uncultured Bacteroidota bacterium
ACACCTAAATGATGTTCTTTGAAGCTTACGCAAAGCAACTCTATATAGCGCTCGCTATCGCATTATTATTCTTATTTGGTGTCTATGTAGGTTACTCCCATGAAAAACGTGCTTATGACACCTTTAAAGCGCTTACAGAGGCTAATGCACACATACAGGAAGTCAAGAATGCTGCGCTGGTTAAGAATCAGCAGACTATTAGTGAAAATATTACGAAGGAGTACGCTCATGCTGTGGACACGCTTAAATCTTATTATTCTAATCGTCCTGTTAAGTGGTTGCCAATCAATACCCCAAGCAGTGATTTGTCCGACCTATCCGACACCACCAAAGGTGCTAATGGAACAGCCAAAGGCTCTGAACTTAGTCCCGAAGGAGCTTCGCCCGTAGACTGCGCTTCAGACGTATTACAATTGTTAGCATTACAAAAATGGATTAAAGATAACTTGGAGTTGAAATAATGGATTGGTACGATGACATAGCAAATATTACTAAAGGCAATGTGCAAGGATTAGTTGATGCTTTAAGAAATCCAGTTGATACTGTTAAAACACAATTTGAAAAAGGTGCGCCTTATCGTAAAGCGTTAGCATCTGCTATTCGTGGTGATGTTGCTGGAGTTAATAAAGCTTTATCTCAGTCAAATTTAACTCCTTCTGATTTTGCTGGTTTTGCTGGAGCTTTAGCTCCATTAAGATATCAAGGTGGATTTTTAAAAGGAATGCCTAATGTAATTGACATGGGCAATGGTAAATTAGAACAATTTGGAACTGATAAACGAATTGTTGACACAGCTCATCAATATATGGCCGATAAAGGTTTATCTTATAATCCTCAAACAATATACACAAATGTTGATGTAAATTTTGCAAAAAGACTTGCCGATGCTTATCAGCATATGAAAGATAATCCTTCTGATCCAGCAGTTAAAAAATCTTATGATGCTTTAATTAATCAAACTATGGACCAATACGAAGCTTCAAGAAAAGCAGGACAAAAATATGAATTTATGCCTGAAGGTCAAGATTTATATGGAAATCCTAGAAATGCCATAAATGACATTGTTACCAATCAACATATGTATGTATTCCCTACAGAGGAAGGCTTTGGTTCATTAACTGAAGCTCAAGCTGCAAATCCATTATTGCAAAAAACTGGTGAGAAGTGAAATGGTAAAGATGTAACAGCTAATGATTTATTTAGAGCTGTACATGATTATTTTGGTCATGCAAAACATGGCGTAGGCTTTAGGGCCACAGGAGAAGAAAATGCGTTTCAATCTCATGCTAAAATGTTTACTCCTGAAGCCTTGCCTGCATTAACAAGTGAAACAAGAGGGCAAAATTCATGGGTAAATTATGGCCCTCATGGAGAATTTAATAAAACTGCAAGTCCATCTAATACAATATATGCAGATCAAAAATCTGGATTATTGCCAGATTGGACTTGGCTGGAAAGAATAGCAAAATAATTATTTAATATTTAAAGCTTCTTTTAGAACTCTATCAATAAAATCTTTTTTATCTAATTTATAATTTTTAATATCGTCTACTGCATTCATAATTACAGAATAATATTCTTTTGGTTTTAATTTTCTTTCTGGAGGATCAATCCAATAAGATTTAAAATTCTTTATCCAGAGTGCAGTAAAGAAAAATCCTATAAAAAATGATCCCCATTGCTCATGAGTATAAGAAGCATAAAACCAAAATGGTTGACCTAGCAATCCAAAAATAGACGAATATTTACGATCCGTATATTTATTAGACTGCATTAAATACATGGCAATTAA
>CAIWHI010000995.1 GCA_903912435.1 uncultured Bacteroidota bacterium
CCGATCTATGATGGATGAAATGGAAGCCCGTATCCGTGAAGCACTGGTTGTAGAATAGTATTTTAAGAGGTTTATATTTTATAATAACGCCATGTTGATAACATGGCGTTATTATAGTTTTAACAAGGACTAATAATTACACTATACTTCTTACATTTGGACACCCAAAAGGGGAGGTAGTATTTGTACTTTTGAATTTTGAATTTTTACTTTTGAATTTTTACTTTAAAACATGATGTCACCCGAGCAGTTCTTTGAACTGATGCTTAAAGAATTGGAATTGCATACCGAGATGCAGCCCTACTATAAATTCCTTGGTAAGAAGTCATCATGGCACTTCAGGAGGAATTATTTCCTGCAACGCCTGCGTTATATCAAAAAGTATCTGGTAGATTCAAATGATACAGGCAATTTCAGGAAAAACCTGTCTATTTGGGATTGTGGTTGTGGCTATGGTACCACTTGCCTCTTTTTGGCCATGAATGGTATTAAAACTTATGGCACCACCCTTGAGTTTTACTTTGAAACAATACAGAAACGCAAGGAATACTGGAGTAAATATGGAGATACATCATTGTTTACCTGTACTTACGAAAATTTATTCGACAATAAACCCGAACCCGGTATTTATGATTGGATAATAGTGCAAGATACCTTGCACCATTTGGAGCCTATAAATGATGCACTTCAAATCTTCAATAATAGTCTTAAAAAAGGTGGTAAATTATTGTCGATAGAAGAAAATGGGAATAATATCATACAGCGGATAAAGCTGTATAAATACCGGGGCAATAAGCGCATCATTACCATTTATGATGAGAAGCTGAAAAAGGAAATAATGCTGGGTAATGAAAATATACGCAGCCTTGCCGATTGGGATAAGCTATTTATAAACAATGGATTCCACCTGGCTATGGGTAGTGTGCAGTACATCAGGTATTTCCTACCAATCCATTATAGGTTCTCCACACCCGAGGACCTGCTTGAAAGGGAGTTGAAAATACAGGCTGGCAAGGGTCTCCGCAGGGAATACTTTTTCTTTGGGCTGAACTTTGTGATGGAGAAAAATGTTTAGTGGTAAATTGATTTTATAATAAAAGGGCCAGCAGATTTTTTCTGGTGGCCTTTTTTCAAAACAAATTGGTTGTAGTATCTTAGTCATTCCATTCGGATGCATCGTTTTTAAGACATGTCAAAGAATTGAAATTGAAAATTTGGAAACCTGTTCAATAAAAAAACATGATGGGTGTCACTGAAATTCTCATATACCAAAACCAGGAAGGCAACATAAAAATAGATGTAAGCCTTGAAGAGGATACTGTGTGGCTTAGGCAGATGCAAATAGCTGAACTATTTAGGAAAGGAAGGAGTACAATCGCCGAACATATTCAAAATGTATTTAAAGAAGGTGAATTGGAAGAGAATTCAGTATGTCGGAATTTCCGACATACTGAAAAGCAGTTGTTCGGAAATCCCGAACAACTCGAAGCTACTGATCGTAAATTCCGTACGGTTGAAATATAGGAAATCATAGTCCTCAGGGAATCAGCTTAATCACAGTTCAAAACAAAAATGGGGCAATGATGGGGCATTTTGAGAAATTACGAAATGGCACATGTAATTAACTGCCAATCACTTACCACGTTACCATTGCCCCATATTGAAGACTATTTGTTTTCAGAAAATGGGGCATTGTCCCAGCGAGACATTTGGTTTATATTGAAAATGTAGGAAATGGTTATCTGCTCCCGAGGAGTTACCGGTTTGTTTTAATAATTTGGAAAATGTTATCTTCACTAACAATGTTGGATACCCTCATACCAACTTTGGCTAAAGCCACATTAAATTAAAACATATTCCCCGGTATAAATGCCGGGGCTACTAAAAAATCAGATAAAAATTTTGATGGGGCATAATGGGGTATTTTGGGAAATTATTAAATATCACATGTGATTAATAATCAATCACTTACAGCGAAGTTATTGCCCCAATTCATAAAATAAATATTTTCAGAAAATGGGGCAATAGAGCAAAAAAGACACCATTACTCCAATCTCACCTGGACTAATGATGCCAATAAATTCTTAAGCCACTTCAACACCTAATTCCTCAG
>CAIWHI010000996.1 GCA_903912435.1 uncultured Bacteroidota bacterium
AACGAACCTCGCCAATTCAAACCGGTCTGACCGCGGAAAGCGGTGCTGACCGGTTTGAATTCCCATTTTTAATTAGTGGAATGCTATTATGCTTTTGTAATAGTTCAGCTCTGGTTCGTTGAATTCCGGTCACAGACCGGCTGATTTAGTAAGACACGAGTGATCCTATCAGAACACTCGCGCCAGAGAGCAAATTATTCATCTTTACCTAAAAAAAGCCCAATGGGCTTTAATGTGAGTAGCCGTGTGTGAAACCCACGGTACAGAAAATGAAAAGGGAAACAACCCAAGCGGGGTTGAATGTATCAAAGCTATTGATTTCAATAAGTTCGATAATTTTTTGTTTCCTCAGGTTATTCTGGCATGATAATTGCGTTTCACTAAGTAAGAAAGCGGCAACAAAAAAAACTTCTTAGGCAAGCCTCCCTGGACAGGCCGGACAACGCTGAAAACCGAATAGAGTAAGCATAAACCTTGAAATCTTCCTATAATGAAAAGCTATCTTAGTATCGCACTTCTGTCTGTGATCATTGTCGCATTTGTATTGTTCATCCTCGATAATTTATACCTCAATAGTGATGCCCGTGTAGGCGTAGGTATCCTTACTATTACCGGATGGATGAGTCTGATATTATTTTCTGCCTATAATTCAAATGAGTTGAGGCAGTCACACTAAAATATTACCTCCCGCTACCGAAACCGTGAATTTGAACTGTGAGGGAGGTTTTTTTCTTTAGCGCATCCTGCCTGAAATAGGTGGTGTGTCGTGGGTAGGGTGCGCTATTTTTTTTTAGAAAACACATTTATTGAATATTGTTCTGATCAAGGTATTTCATTATCCTGCGGGTGGCACCTCCTTTCGAAAACACATAACTTCTGGCAGCAAATACACTGGTGCTCAGGTTATTGGTTTCATCAATTGTGGAGATGAATTTTAGTAATTCGTCCGGGTTTTTCATTGTAGAGGCCCCACCTGCATCTATCAATTCCTTAGCCTCTATAAACTGATGGAATATAGGACCATAGAAGCATGGCATACCATAAACGGCAGCTTCAAGCACATTGTGCACACCTGCTTTACCAAAGCCGCCACCTATCCAGGCGAGGGTGCCATATTGGTAGAGGTTCATTAATAGCCCTACCTGGTTCACTAAGAGCACACGCATGCTCAGATCGCCATATTCATCAGTCCATCTTACACAGCGGCCTGCAAATAATTTTTCAATGTCTTTTATGTGGCTAATCCCAACCTCGTGGGGAACGATAATCATTTTCCAGTCTTGAGGCAGGCCCTGAAGCACTTTTTCCAGAAAAATCTCATCTTCTTTCCAGGTACTACCTGCTACCAGTATCTTATAGCCATTGGCAAACTTTTTTGCCCTGCTGAGTTCCTCCTTGTTTTTTACAGCCTCAATAACCCGGTCGAAACGGGTATCACCGCTAATGCTTGCATTGGTAATGTTGATGCTTTGTAATAGTTGTAGAGATTGCGCTTCCTGAACGAAAATGTGTTGGAAACTTTTGAGCATAGCCCTGTGCAATTGGCCATAGGACTTAAAGAAAGGATGTTTTTCCTGGAATATAGCTGAAATAAGAATGGCTGGGATTTTTCGCTCAGCCATAATTCTCAGATAGTAATACCAGAATTCATACTTTACAAAGATGCAGAGGGCGGGTTGCACCAGATTCAGGAAGGCAGTGGCATTGTGCTTGCTGTCCATAGGGAGATAAAATACATAATCGGCACCCTTATAATTTTTCCTTACCTCATAGCCCGACGGGGAGAAAAAGGTAAGGACTATTTCGTAGCCGGGATATTTTTGTTTCAGAGCTTCGAGCACAGGCCTGCCCTGTTCAAATTCGCCCAGTGATGCGCAATGTATCCATATTCTGGGGGCATTTTTATCGGTGAGTGCTGTTTTTATATTTTTGAGGAGGTTCTTTCTGCCATTGGCAAACAAGGTCGCTTTGGCATTGAAATTGGCCGCAATTTTAATGAGTAAAAAATAGGCACTCACTGCCAGCCTGTAAATTGCGGTATGTAGCACCATATTTTTTCGAAGCTGGATGTGTTAATTATATTAGTAGCATTAAGTAAGAGCAGATAATTATTGAAACAGCAGGTCTTCGGTTTTTCTGCGGAATATGGGTAGGAACCAACCACCTCTTAATCCGAAAAGTATATCCAGCCTCTGTGCGTTATCGGGTCTGGCCACATCATATAGGTAATCGCGGCGACCCTGGGTGAGACCAAAAAGCGCATCAACGCCAAGTGTGAAGTTAATGAGGTGGGAACCACTAAAGTATACATATCCTAAATATCCTTCCACAAAACTGCCATTGGTAAGCCTGTCATAGCCTTTCAGATACTCATCTCTCAATGCGCGAACGGATTTATCCTTATCATAAATGTTTATCTTATGCTGCATGAATCCTACAGTAGCAACGGCTATAATACCATTATCGGGGTGGTATTTATTAGTGTTAAAAATGCGGCCAACGCTTATACCTGTAGCATAGCCCCTTTCAAAAACCGGTACCCCTATTCTTTGCCCGTCCTGGTTAATAAATTCATAAACTGCCCCGCCGGATTTGCTGTATTTATCTACAATATTGCACATCAGGGAGTCTTCTTTTATTTTATTTCCCAGTATGAAGTCGAATTTTGCTCCAAAAAGCCAGTTAGTTTCAGTTTTATATAGAAACCCAGGGCCTACGCGATAACTCAATCCGAAACGTTTAGACATAGCAGCACCTGGAAAATCGAAAGATGCATTGCCATTGAGAATAAAGCCTTTTTTTGATTTTGGCACAACAGTATTACCAAAAAGTTTAGCCTTATCCTGCCCAAATGCAGTTTTTGCACATAATATAATTATCAGCAGGTAACCCCATCCTCTCATAAATCTTCTTCTTTGTAGTAGTGAAATTAAGGCAAATATACAATTGATGGCCTAATAAGGCTTTTTTTAACATTTTGGTGCTGCATAGGACATGATGAGCCAGCTCTGTCTGTCTCTAAAGGTATTATGTACAATTTGTTTGGGAAACGCAATCCTGAGCGAATTTAAACGGTGATTCCTTATGTAAACGAATTATAAATCACTACTTTTGTGCGTTAATACAATGCGATGAGCAATGAATTGAAGCGCCCGGTAAGGGTTTTGGTAGCTAAAGTAGGGCTCGACGGCCACGACAGAGGAGCCAAGGTAGTAGCCACTGCACTCCGTGATGCAGGTATGGAAGTGATATACACAGGTTTGCGCCAAACAGCAGAAATGGTAGTAAATAGTGCCCTGCAGGAAGATGTGGATGCTATTGGCATCAGCATACTCAGTGGTGCGCATATGACAGTTTTCCCCAAGGTTTTACAAATTATGAAGGAGAAGGGCCTGAACGATGTTCTGCTCACTGGTGGTGGTATTATACCCGATGAAGATATGGAAGCATTGCAAGCCATTGGTGTAGGCAAGATATTTGCCCCTGGTGCATCTACATCTGCCATAGCTGAGTATATAAGGGATTGGGTAAGCCAGCATCGTAATTTTTAGTCCCTCCTGCCATTTGAATAAAAGGCTTTAAGCACGTTTTAAGAAAGGTTCAAATTTTATAAATTTTCAACAATGTATCAGACATTAAAAACAGAAGTAGAAAACGGGATAATGATTATAACTGTCAATCGTCCCGACAAAATGAATGCGTTAAACAAACTGGTGATTGAAGAGTTGGGTAATGCAATGGAGGAGGTTTATACCAATGCCGATATTAAGTCTGCCATTATCACAGGCTCAGGTGAAAAGGCATTTGTTGCCGGTGCTGATATCAGCGAGCTAAATGTGCTGGATAGGGTAGGCGGTGCTACCCTTGCACAAAAAGGCCAGGACCATGTTTTTGATAAAATAGATAATTGCCATAAGCCCGTTGTAGCAGCGGTAAATGGTTTTGCACTGGGTGCAGGTTGCGAACTAGCTATGTCGTGCCACTTTAGGGTAGCAAGCACTAATGCAAAATTCGGACAACCGGAAGTGAATCTGGGATTGATACCAGGGTATGGTGGCACACAGCGCCTCACTATGCTTGTGGGTAAAGGAAAGGCGATGGAATTGATGATGACTGCTGATATGGTAGGTGCTGAAGAAGCAAAATCACTTGGGCTTGTAAATCATGTTACCGAGTTAGCTGACTTATTAGGAAAGGCTAAGGAAATACTTCAGAAAATACATACCAAAGCACCTTTGGCAATATCAGATATCATTTCATGTGTAAATGATGCTGCAAAATGCGACCCTCAAGGCTTTAATAATGAAATCAGTCGTTTTGGTGACCTTTTCGCTACCGAAGATATGAAAGAAGGTACAGGAGCCTTTTTAGAAAAAAGAAAACCTGTGTTTAAAGGAAAATAATTTATATCTTCATCCCAAATTTTTGGAACATGAATGCCAGAATATTCTGTAGCCTAATTGTATTGTGTTTATATATGGTTTTTGGACCAGAAGCTAAAGCACAGGACGCATCACGCGAGTATATTGAGCCAAGCGGCTGGTCAATAGGATTCTCAACGGGTCTTAGTGATTTATGGGGAGATGTAGGTACCCAGTCGATTGTAGATCACTATACTAATAGTAAATATTTCGATAAGGTAGCTTTCCTTGGTGGTATCTATGGTAGGTATACTTTTAGTCCGTCTTTTTCGGTAAGGATGTCTGTGAATGTAGGGTCACTATTTGCTACAGATGCATGGAATAAGGATGCAGCTAAAAAAGCTACTTTTCAGGGCGATGATGCCTTCCAGCGTTATACCAGAAATCAGACTGCCAAAGATCAGATATTTGAAGGTACGGTGATGATGGAAATAGCTCCTCTAAGGTTTAATTATGAAAGTAAGAGCGCACGCAGAAGAGGGCAGCCGATATTACTTGCCGGTATAGGTCTTTTTCACTTCAATCCACAAAGTACTGTAGGTAATACCCCAACATGGGTGAACATATACCAGCTTTCGCTTGAAGGCCAGGGTTTTCAGGGTCAGGGCACTTTCCCAGCCAAGTATTCTTTATGGCAACCATGTATTCCATTAGGATTTGGTTACAGATGGGATATTGGCAGCCACCTCAATTTGGGTTTTGAATATATCTGGCGTATGACTCTTACCGACTATCTGGATGGTGTAAGTGGTAAATATATCAGCTATGCAGATTTTGTAAATCACTTACCGGGTACACAGCCAATAACTGCTTATAATACTATGGATAAGAGTTATTTCTCAGGTTTATCGGCTCCGGCAACTCCTGGAAGCCTGAGGGGTAATCCAAGCAATAATGATTCTTATTCTACATTCACTGTTTCAATTTTCTGGAAAATTAATACTGCCAGTCATTCATGGTGGCGTTAAAAATCAATTCTAAAGTGCCAATAGGCATTTATACATTTGATATAAAAAAGAGAACCTGACAGCGATATCAGGTTCTCTTTTTTATATACTATTGCATTGGTTGATGAGGCTTATTATGCTATCTTCATCCTATCGTTGATTATGCATCATTAAGCAATTTAAATAATTTCACCACCTCTACAGCTTGTTTCACGTCATGTACCCTTAGAATATTTGCACCTTGTTGCAGGGCTACCATATTTAATGCAGTGGTTCCATTTAGTGCATTTTCAGGTTTTATTTTTAGCGGCTTGCAAATCATAGATTTCCTTGATAATCCGGCAAGTATGGGCCGTCCAGCCAGGGCTAAAGTTGTAAGCGACTTTAGTAAACTGAAATTGTGTTCCACCGTTTTTCCAAAACCAAATCCAGGGTCAAGAATTACATCAGTAATACCAGCTTCATCGCATTGGTTACAAATGTCATAGAGGTACCTCCTTACATCGGTTACCACATCATTATATTGTGGGTCTGTTTGCATTGTTTTTGGCGTGCCCTGCATGTGCATAGCTATGTAGGGTACTTTAAGTGAAGCTACAGTTTTTAGCATATCAGGGTCAATAGATCCACTGCTTACATCATTTACTATAGAAGCCCCGGCACCAATAGCTTCCCTGGCTACAATGGCATTATAGGTGTCTATAGATAACCATGCATTCGGGAATTTTCGGTGAATAGCCTCTATAACAGGTATCACTCTTTTCAATTCTTCATGAGTATCAATTATTTCAGAACCCGGTTTTGTGGTAGCTCCTCCTATATCCAGTATGCTTGCCCCATCATTTAACATAATTCCAGCATTTTCAACAAGGGTATCAAGCTCACCTTGTTGTCTTATCTGGTAGAAACTATCAGGAGTGGAATTCAGTATACCCATAACTATGGGTGTTGACAAATCGAGCAGGCGGCCTTTACTTTGAATCAGGGACAAACTAATGCGTATTTATTGTTATGAATATTATAAAAACTTTGTGCTTTCTGTGTTAAGCCGTATGTTTGATAAGGTAAAGTTATTACTATTTTTGTTGGCGGAATGGTGTATTAGGATATGTTGTTCCTGGGGTTTGAGAATGATGGTAAGCCTGATTTATCAAAATATTAAACCCTATGTTGCAACAGAATATCCAAATAGCTCCTCCGGGCCCTACTTAATATAGTTGGGGTACTACAAACACAAATTAATTAATAATTTTGCAGCGGATTAGATTTCACTTATCGGCTAGGTAAAATGGAAATTTTGAGCTTTTTATTTAATCATTATATACAAAGGACATGAAATACTTAATTTGGATTTTAAGAATTCTGGTTGGCGGTTTATTTATTTTTTCCGGCCTGGTAAAGGCAAATGACCCTCTTGGCCTCACCTACAAAATGAATGAGGTATTTGAGGTATGGGATATGAATTTCATGATTAATTATACAATGGGTATGTCCATATGTATGATTGCATTTGAGATTATTGCTGGTGTAGCAATGATAGTAGGTAACTACTTTAGGTTTTACATCACTCTTACCTTGTTGCTTAATATTTTTTATACTTTCCTTACCGGTTATGCCCTTGTAACAGGCAAAATAAAGGAGTGCGGTTGTTTTGGCGATTGTATTCCGTTGTCTAATTCTGTAACTTTCTATAAGGATGTAGTACTTACTGCAATGTGTATCGTACTATTTGCTTATAGGTATAGGGTCTTCCCAATTAGTAATAAGTCAATTATCAATGCATCAATAGTAGGAGTTGCTACTATATTTAGTTTTGGCTTCCAATGGTGGACACTTCACCATCTTCCTTACCACGATTGTTTACCTTATAAAGCAGGTAATAATATCTGGGAAAAAATGCAGCCTGGACCTGACTATACTGAGGCTGTTTATGAGCATGTATTTGTGTATGAGAAAAACGGTATCAAGCAGGAATTTACCATGGAGAACTATCCCTGGAAAGATACCTCATGGACTTATGTAGACCGTAAGGATAAATTGGTGAAGGAAGCTACCGGCCTGCCTGCTATCCATGATTTTTCATTAACCGACTCTGCCGGGGTAAATCAAACAGAAGCGATATTGAAAGCCAAGGGATATACTTTCCTGTGGTTCATTCGCGACCCTGAGCATGCAAAGACCAAGAATATGGACAGGTTGCGTGCTTTGATTACCAAATCACAATCATTGCATATTCCTTTCTATATGGCTTGCAGTGCTGATAAGGAAATATGCCGCACATTTGAAGAAGCATGGAATATGAAGGATGTGCCATTTATGACCATTGATGGTACTGTGGTAAAAACAGCATTGCGTACAAATCCTGGCTTAATGCTCATTAAGGATGGTATTGTGGTGCGCAAATGGAGCTACCTTGACTACCCTAAAGAGCTGAATATGGAAGGTGATAACCTCTCGGCAAAGTAAAAACAGATAAATAAGTATTGAAAATCCCGTCTCTGCACAAGCATTGGCGGGATTTGTATTTTGATGTTTCTGACCTGTATTATTGATGGTCTATTGTTTAGTAAATTGTTCCGCCAGTGGAGCATGATTTATGTCGTCTTTTCTATCGAATGTAGTTTTAGAAAAGGTAATGACAATTGGCAAATGTAAAATTAAAAGGCCCCATATTTTGTATGGAGCCTTGATTGAATATTGTTTTGTCTAGCTTATTTCTTCTTTACTTGCGGAGCACCTTTTGTGTCTTTCTTGGCTTGTTTCACCATGCTGTAGTTAAGGCCTACTAAGATACCTCCAGTGGCATTATGGGTTGCAGAACGGTCGGTTGGGTAAAATTTATCACCACCTGGTGTGGTGTAGCTTTTATTCTCCATATCACTTAATCCATAATCTAAACGGAAATGAGCTGTTAGTAATATGTTGTCTGATAACTGCACATTAGCACCTAAACCTAAAACAACATCAAATGTCATTTTGGTGAAAACGTCTTTTGCCGAAAAATCAGGGATTGGCGCATCTTTATCATTGACCATATAAGATGCACCACTAAGAATATTGAACTGTGGGCCTATGTATGAACTGAAATATGATTTTTTAGTATTGTCGCCAGTATAGCGATACATTATTGGTATCTTGATGCAATTTATTACAGTTCTTGCCGTATAGGTATTATCCATATTGATGCCATTAACTAATGCAAGGCTTTCAAACAAGCCACTTATATTTTCATTGCGATGGGCTGCAATATAGCTGGTAGTTCCACCATACCCCTGACCTTGCTTAGAATATAGGATGTCTATACCCACACCCATGTGGTTATTAAAGGTATATCCGGCACCTACGCCGGCGGCAAAGCCTATTTTCATTTTATAGTCCAATTCTGCACCTGCATCCTGGTCTTCTTTGTTTAGAAGCGATGAAGTGTGGATGCCGCCTCTTAATCCGAAATCAAATCCGGTTTGGGCTGATAGGGTTCCGCAAGTTAATGACAGGGCGCATATTGCGGCTAATCTGCGTGTAATTGATACGTTCATATTGGTTTTTGGTTTAAAAATGTTTTAATAAGAGTTTTGTTCTTTGATTGCTGATTATTACAAATAAGATAAAATCTGAATTACCAGACAAACATTGCTTAAAGGTAATAAAAATCTTTCCAAATAGGGAAAAACAGGCACTCAATCTGGTATTTCTCTTTCTGAACAGGGATATGCCGCAAATCACTTTTTGAGCAATTCTATGCCCTCAGCTATTTAAGGATATACAAGTCGGGCAAGTTTCTACCAAGCCCATCATAATCGAGTCCATAACCAACCACGAATTTGTCTTCAATTTCAAAGGCGGTGTAATCGGCTTTTACATCATATTTCAGTGCAGTTGGCTTGGTAAGGAAGGTGGCTATTTTTATTGATGCCGGTTGCTGTCTTGTTAACTGAGGTAGAAAAGTAGAGAGGGTTTTGCCCGTATCAATGATATCTTCTACAATAATTATATGCCTGTCGGTAAGGGTTTCTTCCAGGCCTATGGCGGTTATTACATTTCCTGTGGTTGTAGTGCCCTTATAAGAAGCCAGTTTTATAAAAGAAATTTCAGCCTCTACTGCCAGTTCCCTAAACAGGTCGGCAGCAAATATGAAGGAGCCATTCAATATACCTAATACCAGTGGACGTTTGCCCGCATAGTCGGCATTAATTTTCCAGGCCAGTGCTTTTATGCGCTTGCTGATTTCTTCGCTGGTTAAAAACGGTGCGAATTCCTTGTCGTGTATTGTTATCAATGTGCTTAATTGAGTATGAGTAAATATTTATTTGTATCTTATTGCCTATACTGCTACAGGTGCTTTAATAGCAGGGTGGCATTGATAATTTTCGAGTGTAAAATCCTCGTATTTAAATGAGAATAGGTCTTTTGCATCGGGGTTTATTTTCATCACAGGTAGTTCATAAGGCATGCGAGTGAGCTGCAGCTGTGCTTGTTCTTCATGGTTGCTATAGAGATGCACATCGCCGAAGGTGTGCACAAATTCGCCTGCTTCAAGGCCACAAACCTGTGCTATCATCATAGTAAGCAATGCGTATGAGGCAATATTGAACGGCACACCAAGAAATACATCTGCACTGCGCTGGTAGAGTTGGCAGCTAAGCTTGCCATTGGCTACATAAAACTGGAATAAGGCATGGCATGGGCTTAGTTTCATCTTAGGCAGGTCTGCAACATTCCAGGCATTTATTATCATTCTGCGGCTATCGGGGTTTGTTTTTATCTGGTGAAGTACGTCCTTTACCTGGTCATAGGTTTTGCCGTCAGCACCGATCCAGCTACGCCATTGATGACCATAAACCGGTCCCAAGTTGCCATCTGCATCGGCCCACTCATCCCATATACCTACTCCATGTTCTTTGAGGTAGGCAATATTGGTATCTCCCTTAAGAAACCACAATAACTCATAGATAATAGATTTTAGGTGGAGTTTTTTGGTTGTTACCATTGGAAACCCCTTTTGCAGGTCGAAGCGCATCTGGTAGCCAAAACAACTTGTTGTTCCGGTGCCTGTGCGGTCAGATTTTTTTACTCCGTTATCTATAATGTGCTTAAGTAGTGTGAGGTATTGCTGCATACAAGGCACTATGAATGTGTGGTGCAAAGGTAATTATTTGGGTGCTAATATGTCTTTGCTTGTCTGAATTTATAATCCGTCAGTTGTTTGCCCTTATTGGTATTGCTATGGTTTATGTTATCAATCTTATAATCAGCCACAACTATTAAATTTTGTATAGTTATGACTGATTATAATTTATTTCCTTGTTTTTGTCTGAAGTTTAGGGTTCGTTCATAATCATGAAGGGTTTTCAGGCCGGGTATTTTTTACTTTGTAATTATACCTGGCCATAACTATATGCTTTTGTATAGTTATGGCCAGATAT
>CAIWHI010000997.1 GCA_903912435.1 uncultured Bacteroidota bacterium
AAGCAACCCGCAGAAAAAACAACTCCAATACCACCCGCCGTAAAAAAACTTATTCAATCATATCCTGATTTTATTATTGGTTACGAATCAAACTTTATTATCTGGAAAGATGCTACAAGGATGCGGTTTTTTGACAGTATTTTTTCCAAATCACCTGCTGAGATGCTCGATAATCCCTGTTTATCAGACCAAATGATTCAAAAATATCAAGCAGGTAATCTATTAACCGAACCTGAATATGGCAATGACCCAGGCCGGATTAGATATGAACCATTTTTTTACAAAATGTATGGTGCCTCCCAAAAAGAGGTACAGAAAAAATTGGTGGAAATATCCTGGTGCCCAAAATTAGTAGATCAAAAAATCAGGATTACCACTGTCAATGGCATAGATAAAAAAGTAAAAGCCATTTCCGATGAATTAGACGAACATCCAGATTTGAAAGTTTATATCACACAAATTGGTGGCACATTCAATTGGCGTAAAATAAATGGCACAAAAAGACAGAGTACACATAGTTTTGGTATGACTATTGACATCAATACTAAATATTCAAATTATTGGCAGTGGGAGTGTAAATGCACTAATGAGGATGAAATTATTAAATACAAAAACAGAATTCCGCAGGCTATTGTAGCTATTTTTGAAAAAAATGGTTTTATATGGGGTGGTAAATGGTATCACTTTGATACAATGCACTTTGAATATCGGCCTGAGCTCTTATAAATAAAACCTGTCGGACAAATTATTCTTCAACAGAAATTCGCTTTCATACCGGGCTTGTGCTCAAATGTATTGATAAAATGCCTTTGCCATAGACCTGGTTTGTTGGAACTATCAATCATATAATAAACATGCCATATCCGCATTTTCCCAATAAATCGATTAAAGAAAGAGACTATAAATCCTCAATTTCTATGCCTAAAAATACCCCTTAGTCTTCCTATCCTCCATAGCCGCATCTGAAAACTGGTCGTCAATGCGGGTTTGGCCACGCTCGCTGAGGGTGGTTTGGGTGATTTCTGTAATTATTTCATCAATGGTAGTGGCATCGCTTTCTATGGCTGCCGTGCATGTCATATCACCTACAGTACGATACCTTACTGTTTTGGTTGCTATCTGGTCGGTTTCATCTATTTGAATATACTCCGATATGGCTATGAGCTTGCCATTAAACACCAGGCATGGCCGCTAGTGGCTGAAATAGATATTAGGCACGGGTATATTTCCCCTTTTTATATAATTCCACACATCCAGTTCGCTCCAATTGCTAATGGGGAATACCCTTATATTTTCATTGGGTTGACCGGTTTCGGGATTGTAGGAAATGCGGCATTGCTATAACTATTGTTTACCCCAAGTCCCTGGGCGGCCACTTTTTGTATACTTAATGAGTTTGCAACTACGAATACCAAATTTTTTACAATATTTCTTCATGAATAACTAATTGATTTTCAATTTATTTTGTAGTGAGGCGAAAGCGTGTTTAATGATTTGAATTATTTACCTTAGATTTCCCGTATTTGCAGCTATTAACCTGTTAATTCACGTACGGATATTAAAGTAGACCCTTGAGAGAGAGAATTAGATCAATTTTGATCTAATTAACAATGAAATTACAGTTACTCCAGGATATATCAGGATGCCATGAAAGCAAAAAAAATAGGCAAAAACCCAGTAATGGTTAATGCCATTTAGATATTTAATATAATTTTATATTATTAATCATTATTATATCTAGCAGGATTGGTTGTTTCATGTGGGTAAATTTAGACATTAATGATTCAGCGATGAGATTAATCTTTTCCTCTAGGGCGAGGATATCGTTTTTAGTTAGGATGTCAATTTTCATAATTTACAAGCCATTAATATATTTAACCACTTAGTTAGGCCATTGAAATACTGATTCAAATGTCATCATTTTTAAAATACGCAAGATTACATTTGAACCCGGATATATAACCAACTCGGAATTTTATATCCAAATACTAAGTAAACCCGCATAGATTTTCATTATATCTACCTAATCAAATTGGATACATTAAAACACTGAAGTGGCAGATCGGTGGCAGTTTTTGACTTCCCATTATCATGCAAGCGCATACAAATGCAGACGACATTCTTGCATATGATAGCCCTACATTACGTTCGGTTACTTTGCATGATTATATATACTATTTTTTAATTCCCTCCCACACCACAAACAAACCTTTCAGATTCATTTCTGGAAGGTTTTTTGTTTTTTGGGGAATTCATTAGGAATTTATACACGTTGAGTAATTTCGGGATCAAAAACTCTACAATTATTTACATTTTTTTATAAACCACAAATGAATACTCAGATTCATGACCTGATATAGCAATAATTACTATTGTTCCTGCGCCATGCAAATACAAATTTGCAGAGTTAGATCTGCACTTGATATATCTGGCAACCAACTCAGAACTTAGTAAAAATGACTTTTGCACCGATGGAATGTAAAAACGATTGAAAGTACTGGCTATAAACGATACCTTTATGCACTATATTATTAGAATGAATAATTATAAGCAACCCAGTGTTTTCATATCGCATGGAACGATTTATGAAGCTTTCAAAAGCATCCAGTTAAAATTAAACTTCCTAAAACTTCGAAAAGAGTTTCTAAAAAATAATCCGTCTGCAATTGTTCTTTTTTCGGGACACTGGCAAACTGAAAATATCACTTTAACAACAACTAAAAAAATGACTCAGATGGATGAAGGCTTTCCACCTGAGTTTCAATCAAATTATTCAACGGTTGGCAATCCAGAATTAGCCCATCGCATCATTGAAATACTCAATAAAAATGGTGTTATAGCTGAAGCTGATAACAATCGTGGTCTTGACCATGGTGCTCTAATTCCATTAATGCTTCTCTTTCCAAACGAAAAATTCCCAGTCTTGCAAATTTCTCAACAATATAAACTTGACCCAAATTATCACAAAAAAATTGCCGAATTATTAAATCCGCTTCGCAATGAAAATATATTATTTATTGGAAGTGGTGGATTAGTGCATAATCGTAGCGATATTGAAAAATTCGGTGGGCATGAAATTAAGCCAGACCAATGGGCAAAAGAATTTGACAACTTTATTGCCAATGAACTTGCAGACAAAACAAACACAAATTATGTTGACAAAATAATTTCAGCATATCACCATAAGCAATTTTACAAATCACACCCAACTTCAGAACATTTTTTACCCCTGGTATTTGCGAGTGCTTTCGGTGGACAACCAACAAAAATTTATGAAGCATTTCAATGGAAAAATCTATCTATGAGTGCTTTTATGTTTGAATAATTATTATCCAATAAAGGTAAAACCTTTTCATCTTACTGAAAGAAAGGGAGTTAAAATAAATTATCTAATACATAACTTTCATATTCATTTCTGAAAGATTTATTGTTTTAGGATATTAAAGGGATAAATCAGCTACCTACTACTTAGTAAGTTTCTAAAGGAAAATCTCTTATGTTTCACATATCTTAGTAACGATGATTAATTAAAGTATACTATTTGACTTGTTCTTTTCCTTTTCTGCGGCAGTACAAAAGTTCTTAAATAGGTCTTTATTCGCTGAATTTGTGCATTGCATAAAAGAAAAATACCTGCGCCACATGGTATACTTTATTTAACCAACGTCCCTTAGTAGCACTTGATAGTTGAAAATACCTAAATATTGCGAAGTACAAAAAAAAAAGTACTTCGCAATGTACAATCAATCTATTGGGGTATTACCTTGCTATTCAACTGCATAGCATTTACTATGAGGGTTAGGGCATTCTGGCTATCACTTTTATCCCAATATTTGGTATGGCCACCTGGTAAAATCCATAATGACTTCCTCTGGATGCAAATATCCTTTATTCCCTTCCCAAATATCCTGGTCATTGGGCCACCTACAAAGTCGCAGGAATAATAAATATTTGTCCACCTACATGCGGCAAAAAGGCCAGCATGATTTAGTAATTTAACAGTACGCTTTTGCCCATCTGCCAATGTATAAGCCGGATATGAGTTGTAATAAATATTATTGTCTTTTTCGTCCTTAGTGGGTGGGCATATTGGCAGCTCTCTCTGTTGTATTAAATTATCAACTTTCTCATCTGTTACCATAAAGTAATCTATGGCATTAATTGCTGCACCAAGGGTCACGAAATCTGATATTAGCCATTTATTCCCTACCTGGCGTTGTTCTTTCCAAACTTTATATTGAAGATCCCTAAATTTATCCAAACTATTTTGGTCCAAAACCTCAGAACCATTGGCATATTTATTTATTTGCTCCAAATACTCCTGGTTAACTTCGGGCAACTCATCATATTGCCTATTATATTCCGTCCACAATAATCTTAGCAGGTCATAAGCTACAACAGTACCCAGGCTATGGCCAACAAGTATTATTCTGTCTACCTTCTCATTATTAGAGATAGTGTGTAATTTCTGCAAAAATTGAATTCCCTGTTGGCGTATATGGCTACGTTCTCCAATATTATCTGGCTCGGGTGTGAAATATCGTGCAGCATCACCAGCATAGTTAAGAAATACGCTCTTAAATGTTGTAGCTAAGAAAGACATTATAAAAGGAAATACAGTAGCGGTAATAAAAGGGGCTAAGAATTGATTAAGAGGTTTGCTGCTAAAATAGCTTGAAACGAAATAAGCTATGACAGGTGCAGCAATCAATAGGACCCATACTGTATCATACAAACTTTTTAATGCAGGTGGCACTTTACTTCGTTTGGCAAATACTAACCTTTTAAACCATGTACTCATTTGAGAAATCTTAGTATTACGCATATTATGGGCCCAGTAAAACTCATAAAAGTCAGTAATGGGTCGCTTAGCAGTGCTGTCCATACTCAATCTAACCGTTTCATATATATCCCCAATACTATCAGGCTTACTCCTGACTGTGGATTTCTTTTCTGCCTCATCCAATTCCTCAAGCTTCTGCTTAACACCTGACACGAAACCTCTTAGCGTTTCCATAGGCCGCTGCTCTCCTATTCCATGAATTACAACAACCGCCTGCCTTTTAATTGTTTTTTCAAATTCCATTTTGTTTAGTTTTTTTATCTTTTAGATATATTTTGCAGAAATCCTATGCAATATTTTTATTGTAAAACTAAGATAGTATACAAATCTAAAAAACAAGCAAAAACCGCTTTTTTTTTTCATTTATCTTTACTATGCCTTGTAATATTAATCATACGGTAAACTTCAAACATAATACTGGTTAATAGGGTCCTTATCATTTTGGTGAATCGCTCAATTGCCTAATATATCGGTTCTGTACGAATTGCCCGCTATGTACATTTAGTTTGAAGCCTAGTCTCTTCAATTCGTAGGTGCCTGAAGGAAACCAGGTTAAGCGACCCTCCTTCGTTAAAGCTTTGGCCACTAAAAATCGGTTGGACCGGTGAATTGATTGTAAAAACTCCAAGAATGCCATTGGGGGTCATTTTACCACAATGCCCCATTTTCCGAAAATATGTATTTTCCCATTTTGGGCACTGATAGATCTGCAAACTATTGATTTATAACTACATGTGCTTTTTCGTAATTTCCCATCATTGCCCCACATTGCCTCAATTTGTCTTAAACTATGACACCAAAACCGGCAAACATAAAATTAATAGCCTTATTTGGCCAATAACTTGCACCCATATACTTATGGCTAAAATCGAATTAGGCAAAAGGAGGATTCACGAGAGCTAAACTACATTTATAAGTTTGGTAATAAATGTGATAATCATATTAGCAGGTAATTTCCCCAGCACTTAGAAATAATAGGGTGCAGATTTTACAACTTAACAATAGTTGTCAAATCTCTATCTCGTCAGAAAATCAGTTTATCATTATTAAAGACTATACTGCAAGTCCAATAGCATTCCCCCCCATGAACGGTGCTATCTCCACTACAGCCCAATAGCGGCATTATGCCGGGACAACAATCCATTTTTTACAATCCCGCAACCCACAAAAAAAGCCCGGTCAAAAACCGGGCTTCAAAAAAATATTTATAATTATTGCATAGTCCCTAGCTTCTTAAGCATACGGCCATGCTCGCGGAGGGCATAGATAAAGTTGGGCATTACAATATAAGGAACTCCATATTGCTCGGCAGTTTTGCGCACTATCTTGGCTATTTGTGGGTAGTGTACATGCGAGATGTGCGGGAACAGGTGATGTTCTACCTGGTAATTTAATCCACCTATAAACCAATACATTAGTTTGCTCTTTGGTGAGAAATCGGCTGTATTCATCAATTGGTGGATAGCCCAGTTGTTCTCAATTTTACGCTCATCTGTAGGCAATGGGAATTCTGAACTTTCTAATACGTGTGCCAACTGGAAAATACAAGAAAGCCCAAGACCTGCTGTAAAATGCAATATAAAGAAGCCAATTACTACTGAATACCATGGCATACCAGAGAAAATTAATGGCAATACCAATACATAACCAAAATAGATTACCTTATAGATACTTAACTCAATAAGGGCATTCTTAAGGGTGATTCTTTCCTTTTTCAATAATCCCTTTTCCTCATACTGAAACAGTAGACGGTAATCTTTATAAGTTACCCACTGCAGGGTAAGCAGGCAATACAAAAACCATGCATAGATATGCTGGTAGCGATGCAAAGGCAGCTTCTTGGCATGTGGCGAAAACCTCATCAATCCACCTACTTCGATATCCTCATCCAGACCTTCGATATTAGTATAGGTATGGTGCAGGATATTGTGCTGTATCCTCCAGGTAACATCATAGCCGCCTACTACATTTACCAGGTCGCCTACTACCTTATTCACTGTTTTATTATCGGAATAGGAACCATGATTGGAATCGTGGTGCACACTACAGCCTATACCTACCATGCCCATACCCATAAGGAACCACAAACCATAAAACAAGCCTGCACTTGCAGCACCTACTCCGGTAATGATTAAAATATAGGGAACAAAGAACAGCGCCAGCATGGCTACTGTTTTCCATCTTAGTGCTCTATTGCCGGTTGGGGCTATATTATTTTCCTTAAAAAACTCGTCTATATTCTTCTTTAATGCATCGTAAAAACCGTCTCCTGTCTTTGATGCGAACTTTACTATATTTAATTTACTCACTCGTGTATCTATTTAAAAAAATTTGGCTCAAATATAATCAATAAAAACCGTAACTCATAAAGATTTATCCACAAACGAATTCAGACTTTCAAAATTTAATATTGGCCTCTCTATTGTAAAGACAGCTTAAAAAAAGTCTCCGACATTCGCCGGAGACTCCTTAAATTGATGAATATAATATTTATTCAGAAATAAAATTATTTCAAAGTACCTAATTTGGTAGTCATTTCTTTAGACTTATCCATTTTGCTCTGGAAGGCATAAATATCCTTTAGTGCCATAACAGTAGCTTTGTATGAAGCCATATCCTCACCTTTTAAAGCTGACTCATTAGCTGATGAAATGCTGTAAGATTTTTCCAAAAATGGAAGTGCCTTATTGAAAGCCGCATCCAGCTTCACTTTCAATGCATCATATTTTTTATTATCTGCATCGGTAACACCTGTGATAGCTCTCATCTGGTCATTCACTTCCTTAGCCTGGTTAAAATAGAATGCACCAAAGTTGTAATTATAGCTTAAATTATCAGGAGCAATCTTTACAGCTTTAGAAAATGCATCTTCAGCCTTGACAGATAATTCAGCAGCATTTGATGGCTTTGGGGTAGCATTAGCCATTGAAGAGTAAGTAGTTGCAATATTGAATTGTATATCAGCATTATTTGGTTCGCTTGCTGCTGCTTCCTCAAGTTTTTTAGCCAGATCATCCATTTTACCTGATTTGATATACGAGTTCAACTCACTATTACGAATGGTAACATCATTTGGATATGCTTTACGGCCCTCTGCAATTGTAGCGGTAGCATCAGCAGTATTCTTGGTTTGGTTATAAGCATCAATCAGGCACTCATAAACCGATGGCGATTTGGTAATATCATTGTTCTTTACCTTAACCAGTAGTGGAATTGCCTCCTCATATTTGTGCTGTGTATAAGCGCTGTTAGCAAGTATCAGGCTGGCATTTGCAGTCATAGTATCGAATGC
>CAIWHI010000998.1 GCA_903912435.1 uncultured Bacteroidota bacterium
AGAAGAAAAGGCAAATTTGCTGGAAACTGTATTCAGGGGCCTGGAAGATTTGGTATTTGTATATGATTTGAAAGAGAAAAAAATTATAATACGAAATCCATTATTTGATGCACTTCTTATATATAACAATCTTTCAATGGATCATGTTGAAGGTTCTAATTTTAAGTCGATCGTACATTTAGACGATCAGGCGTTGGTTGTAGATGCTTTTGAAAGTATTAAAAAATTAAAATCAAAGGAAAAAATTACAGTAGAAGCACGTATTAAAAATATAAAAGGCACCTATACTCACTATCAAACTACCGTTTCTATATTTAAGAAACAAGGTACAGATGTGGAACAAGTTTTGTGTATTGCTCAAGATATGTCTGAGAAAGTAAAGTATGAAATGCACAAACAACGTAGTATTAATACGTTGAAAGAATTGTCTTTTATTACTTCTCATGAATTACGTCACGAGTATGCAAAAATCCAGTCAATTATTCAATTAATCGACAATCAGTTCATTGATGATAAAGAACGTCAACTACTTTTATTAGAAGCCAAACAATCTATTCAAATCATCAATAGCACTATATTTAAAATAAATCATAAGTTATCATTCAATCAAAACGATTCCTATTTTGAAAGTTCTGGTTTGGTTGCTAGGTATAAGAAAGTTTTATTAGTAGACGATGATGCATTAACTAATATGCTGAATAAGAAAATTATTCAAGTAGCTATTAAGGATATGCCGATTGAAATTTTTACCACAGCAGAAGATGCACTCAAATTTCTTCAAGCACATGCAGAAGAAGGAGAAGACTATCTAATTATACTTGATATTAATTTTCCGGAAATGAGTGGCTGGGATTTTCTGAATAAATATGCTGATTATTCTCACAAATCAAAAGTTGTGATGCTTTCTTCTTCCATTGATAATGAAGATAGAGACCGCGCACGTAGTTATGATTTTGTAATCGATTATATAACTAAACCTTTGTCAATTGAATTTGTAGAAGGAATTCTTAAGGCGTAATTATTTAGTGAGTTGTTGTAAACGAAGATACTTTTGAATAGTATAATAATTTACGATTGCTAGTACAATTAAAAGCAAAACTGCCCCAAATATAGTAAGCCATGATATTATCGGAGTAAGGATAATCTGCTTTCCTATAAGATAATCTGCTAAAAAATATTGAGCAATTGTGATAACTAATAATCCAATTAGCACTATTAATACATTCGGCGGAAAGAATCGCTTCATCAGAAACCTCCCAATACTTTTTGGGGAGTTGCCTATTAAAATTAATAATTCAATTTCCTCTTTGCAAGAAGAGATGGTTAATTGAATGAACAAAGAAAAAATTAATAATGCAAATGTGAACATAAGAAAACCTGTTATACTTGAAATGTTTACTACAAAATCTACAACTTGTCTGTAACGACTAAATCTTGTTTTATCTAAGTCAGTTATAAGTCCTTCTTTTTTTAAATAATTAGTTAAAGCAGGATTACCCGGATCTTTTGTTTTTATGATTACTCGGGATGGTTGCTGAAAAGAATTAGTAGCTGAAAATTTTGTATTAGCCCAATCCATAAAATTCTGAGGAACTAACATCGATGAAATACGATTACTGAATCCAACTACTCTTCCATTCAGGCTAAAAGTCTGTCCTGAACCCTGCAAAGTAACTTTGAAAGAAACCATTTTTACAACTTGAGGAGTAAGCTGTGGTAAATTTTGAGAAAACGAATATTGAAAATTATAAAAATCTAAAAATTGATTGGGAACAATTATAGGAAGAGAGCTGGAATGTTCATCCCAATGCCAATCTTTCGTATTTACATCAATAAACTCTGCTGGAACACTTTCAAATGCTATATCAGTATAAAATGGGAAAAGTGCACTATTGCTTTGAATAGATGCCTTAAACCTGGAAGCAGTAAGTGTTCCAATGGATTCAGTAAATGGCTGCTTTTTTAAATCATTTAACTGGGATAATGATAAACTGCTCGCGCCAACATTTTGATCTGTCAATGACTTATTCACAACTAAAAAATTGGCGATACTATCTTGATTTTTTTTACCATTCAATAATTCATAATAATTTGATTGTAATTGAACAGCAGAAAGAATAAGAAGGATTGCTATAGATAAACCAATTACTGCCAGTGCAAATTTTGCCTGACCTGCAGAGTTTCTTATGAGTTTTTTTAGTAATTGATTAAGCATCTGAATACTGCTATTAAGCTTATAAAATAAGTTCTCTATTATAATTAAAATAATTATCCTTATTTAGTCCCATTATAATCAAACCAGCATTTCTTTTTTTGCATGCAGAATCAATTAGAGTCGCAGCACGAATTATATTTTCTTGATCCAAATGACTAAAGGGCTCGTCAAGTATTAACCAATTAAATGGTTGTATTAATGCTCTTATAATTGCAATACGTTGTTGTTCCCCTAAACTGCAAAAACGTACTTTACGATCCAAAATCGAGGAAACCCCTAACTGATCAGTCATTTCAACGATTATTTCTTTAGTTGAAAACTGAGGAGTCAATAACCTTTTAATTTCAATATTTTCTCTGGCAGATAAATCAGGAAACAATCGAAGGTCCTGAAATACAATACTTATATAGTTTTGTCTTAAATCAGCTAATGCATCTTTATCGCATTTACTTAGTTCAAGATTATCGTACTTAATACTGCCACTATAATCTGTTCTTACTTTATATAGTAAATGTGTAAGAGTAGTTTTTCCAGTGCCACTTGGGGCTTCTATTTTTATTAATTCACCATCATTCAATGCTATTGATTGATTCCAAATATCAGAACTGCCTAGCGTTATTTTATCTTTTAAAGAATAAGGCACTAACTTTTCTAGATAAAGCTTCATTTTGATCTATTTCTAGATTAATTAGTTCTTATGATACCAGGAATACCTGTTGGAAATATTTTCTCTTCAGATTCTGCTTCTTTCTTTGATGCCATTCGCATATCTACTGCAATGTCTGTAAATAAACTAGTAAGAGTAACTAGGCTATTTTGTTTTTCATTATTTAATCTTATTTCAAATTTTCCTTTTAAAGAATTTCCATCAAAATTATCTGAACTGATAATAAGGTCCTTGAAAGTTTCTTTTGCTGTTACTAA
>CAIWHI010000999.1 GCA_903912435.1 uncultured Bacteroidota bacterium
CTCCAAACTGGTAACCAGCTCTTCGCGACATTGCATTGCCAAGTAGGACACTTTCGCTGATAACCTCCGAATAAAAACCTGATGGTACGATATACTTTATCTTACCGGATTTTATATCTTCAGCGCTTGCAACACCCTCGATACCTCTGAAATGATCACTATGACTATGAGTAGTAATTACCGCTACCACAGGTTTGTTCCCTATATATTTTCTGACAAGACATAAACCAGCCCGGGAGGCGTCAGCATTTGTCAAAGGATCAATTACTATGTATCCGTTATTGGTTTCGATAAACGACATAGTAGCAATATCAAAGGAACGAATCTGATAAATGCCATCAACAACTTTATATAAACCATTGTTTATATTCAATTTAGCTTGTCTCCAAAGAGCTGGGTTTACAGATTCGGGTGATTCACCCTTCAAAAAATCATAGTCATGAATATTAACGACTATTTTCCCGGTCTCATTACGGATTATACCGCTGTCCAAGGTTGCAATAAATCCCTTTCCGGCCTCGGCAAAATCTGTAGAATCAGCAAAATCAAGTTGATTATAGACTGCCTTGTTTATTTTAGCGGTGAATTTTGTTGCCGGTTTGGGAGTGTCAATAGAATGTTCCTGTGCCGTCGACGAAAGATTTATTGTTAATAATAAGGCCAGGAGAATAATGGAATTTGAAACATACTTTTGCATAGATATTTACCCGTTAAAATGTACGGCAAACGTAGGATTGTTGGTTCAACATTAAAATACCATAGATAAGGTATAATCCATACCTAAGGAGGAGTATTTCGGCACCTAGCTTGCCTGGATTATTGAAAATCAAACTACAACAATGGAATTTTCCATGAGTTCAGCTTATACAATTTTCCCGAAGTTATTAAGTGACTGAAGTAGATTCTTTGTGAAATTTTCATTTTTGAGAGTACTGCCGAACTCCTTTGCTTTTTTTTGAAACTGATCATTTTCTGTTACTTTTTTTATTGCTGATTTAAGTTTGTTAACAGATAGTGATCCTGCCGGAATGACAACTCCAATTCCGAGTTTTTGTATACGTCGGGCATTGTCAGGCTGATCATGAGCAAACGGGACTAAAATTTGAGGCTTTCCAGCTGAGAGTGCCTGGGCAGTAGTTCCAATTCCACATTGATGAACAATAATAGCGCAATGTGGGAAAAGAGCTGAAAAGGGTTCATATTCCGAAATGTATATATCGGGCCTCGCATAAGCCTCAGGCGGAACATTCTCAGCCTTATTACCAACTAGAAAAATCGCCCTGATACCCATGCTTTTAACCGACTGATAGGCTGCCTGAAAAAAATTGCTTTTCATTTGTACGATCGCGGAACCTAATGTAAAAATGCAGGGAGGGCTTCCATTTGAAATAAATCTCTGCAAAGATTCAGGCAGATCTGGAGTTTTCTCCTCTCTGAACAAAGGGAAACCAATCTGACTAACATTTAGGGGCCAGTCGGGTTGCGGACCGGCCAATTTGTGAGGAAAGAGAGCAAGGGTTTTATAGGGCGAAAAATTACTTAGGAGTAGATTAATATTGGTTGATGGCAATCCTACCTCTTTTTGAAGTTCATAGACAGGAGTAAACCAATTTTTTGTAATGAATCCTGATAATTTAAACAAAGCCCTTGTAAATGAATGACCAAAGAATGTGTTATTGAACAGGAAATCTAAGGATGCTACTGTTGGTGGGTCATAGACCGAAAAAAATGCTGAGGGTTGTAATACAATGGAAACCCAGGGAATACCTCGTTTTTGAGCTACAATTGGCACGGCGAATGTTAGGATGTGAGATATGATAAGGTCACAGTCCTCTGTAGCGTCCAACAAAACCCTGTAATTATCCTGAAGATATGGAAGTATCAGTTTGCGAATAACGTATTCGGTTCCTCTGATGGATGCGTTTGCCTGTTTGATCCATAATTCTTCAGGACCTACATCCCCGGGTCCGGGTCGAACAGGAATGAACCTGAAGCCATACTTTTCAACAATCTCCTTGTAGTGGCTATGTGTAACAATACTTATGCAATCACCGTTATGGGCCAGAACCTTACCTATAGCCAGATATGGGTGTAAATCGCCTAATGAACCTAAAGTAGCCAGAACTATTTTACGCATTCTTGTAATCCTGATAACAATTCACTTTTAATCCTGTTTTATTTTGCAATGTTAGAGGATTGACCTGGAATCACAAAGCCCCCGGAAGGTTTAATTTTTTCATAATGAACAACGTCAGTTTTTTTTGCCCATTCAAAATATTCCTCAGACAACTTATCTACAATTAATGGATATTTATCGGCTACATTTGTCGTTTCACCTGCATCTTTTACAAGGTTATATAATTCCCACTGGTAAGCAGGATATGTCGAAACTATTTTCCATTCACCCTCACGAACGGCGCGGTTACCGGCACGTTCCCAAAATAATGCTCCAACACGGTTTACCTCACTTGTCTGACCCCACAGGACAGGAAGGAGGCTCTTTCCCGGAAGTGGATTAATGGGATGACCCTTAAAGTTTTCCGGATATTTAGCATGGGCAAGTTCGTAAAAAGTCGGGGCTAGATCGATAATATGACCAGTTCCTTTTACAATTGTACCAGCCTTGATCTTACCCGGAAATGAAGCGATAAAGGGTGTTCGAAAACCTCCTTCGTGCATATTGTTTTTATATTGCCTCAAAGGAGTGTTCGACAAGTATGCCCAAGGTTGTTCC
>CAIWHI010001000.1 GCA_903912435.1 uncultured Bacteroidota bacterium
TATTCCAGAAACGGCTATACAGCAAATGCCCGGTGGCATGTTCGCTGCCACCTACATATAAATCAACATCCTTCCAGTATGCAATAGCTTTTTTCGATGCAAATTCAGTATCGTTTTGTGCATCCATATACCTATACCAATACCAGCTGTTGGTGGCATACCATATTCCAAAGCACGTAAAAAGTCATAGTCGATAAACATTGCCTCATCATCTCCCCTTTCCATCAGCTTCACCTGCTCTTCAAAACGCTCCCTTTGCTCTATAGGGTCGTTCAACTCACTATATGCATTTGCTATCTCCTTACCATTGATGATGAGTTCAAAACGCTCCACCAGACCATCCTTAGTCCTGTGCTTTTTGGTAAGGGGGCTCATTTCTATCGGGTAGTCTATAATGAAAGTTGGTTGCACATAGTGCTTCTCGCACTTGCCACCAAAAATTTCATCTATAAGCTTTCCTTTACCCATAGTATTATCTATACCAATATGCAGTTTTTGGCAAACCTCCCTCAGACCTTCCTCATCCATTTCGCTGATGTCAAACCCTGTATGCTCCTTAATAGCATCATAGATACTTATGCGCTTGTAGGGTGCCTTGAAATCTATTTCCACACCGGCTACAGTGGTGGTACTTACCCCATTGGTGGCAATAGCTGTTTGTTCCAGCATTTGCTCGGTGGTATCCATCATCCAGTAATAGTCCTTATAGGCTACATAGAATTCCAATATGGTAAATTCTGGATTGTGCGTCCTGTCCATACCCTCATTACGGAAGTTGCGGCTGAACTCATATACCCACTGGAAACCACCTACTATCAACCTCTTCAAGTAAAGCTCATTAGCTATCCTCAGGTACAACGGCATGTCCAGCGCATTGTGATGGGTAATAAATGGCCTTGCCGTAGCACCACCCGGAATACTTTGCAGCACAGGCGTATCCACCTCCAGTGCTCCCTGATCATTCAGGAAGGTACGGATGGCATTCTTCATTTTGGTAATCTTCACAAAAGTGTCCCTCACACCCGGATTCACTATCAGGTCGGCATAACGCTGACGGTATTTAAATTCGAGGTCGGTAACTGCATCATATACTTCGCCATCCTTCTCCTTTACCACAGGCATTGGGTGGAGGCTCTTGGTAAGCAGGGTAAACTCGGTAACATGTATACTTATCTCACCAGTCTTGGTGATAAACACATAACCCTTCACGCCTAAAATATCACCAATGTCCAATAGTTTTTTCCAAACAGTATTGTATAGGGTCTTATCCTCACCATGGCAAATATCATCACGCTTCACATAAATCTGAATGCGGCCCGTGCTATCCTGCAATACGCCAAAGTTGGCCTTGCCCATATCCCTCACACCCATAAGGCGGCCTGCAATAGATACCGATTGGTAGAGTTCCTTATTTTCTTCAGTGTAATAATCTTTTATTTCCTTAGCGGTATGGGTAACCTCAAAGAGTGGAGCAGGAAATGGATTGATACCTAACTCCAATAATTCCATTAATTTTTCGCGGCGAACAATTTCCTGTTCGTTAAGATCTGCATGCATGGTGCAAAAATAGTTTTTTGTTTGGGTAAAAAAGGAAATGAGGCTGGGGAATTTGAAGGAACAGTCAATTTAATATCCCATTTCAAACTCTCGCAATCACAAACACGATTCTAAACTATTACCAATACACCCTCATGAAACAAATCCTTGAATCAAATCAAAGACAAATGAACAAATATCAATCAGACAGCCTAAGGCAGCCCATTTAGAACATAATCGCCCACGTTCAGAATTATAATTTGCCATTAATGATTACGAATACCCCATACGGAACTCTCCCCCCCACGAACTGTTGAATTTTGCCCCCTATCGGCTTTTGACTTTTGAATTTGAAAGGCTTTTGAATTTTTAATTTGACAAAATTTCGACTAACCCCGCATGGACTTTTGACTTTTAACTTTTGACTTTTGACTTTATCAAGGGTGAATCTGCACCCCAAACCATGCCACATCAGCAGTCCATGAAGCTACAGCAATCTGGAATTTCCCATTAGAGAAATTGTACCAAACAGTTTCAATTCCATTTACTTTCTTATTTTCTTCTTTTACAAATTTGTATCCACTCTTAGTGAGGCCGGCTTTGAAATCGAGATAATACTTCTTATCGGTAGTGCTGAATTCTATGGCAATAGTAGCATGTGGTGCCTGGGTGCGGGTAATGATGTATTTCTTGCCATTAGCACCATCCTTATCGCTCCAATAAACCTTTGTGACCTGGTTAGACACCTTACTTTGGATAGAATAATCGGCAGATAACATGGCAGTCTCAAAGTCATTGGCATTTTTAGCACAAAAAGATTCCAGGTCTTTAAGCGGGAAATTAGTTTGTGCCTGGGCTACAAAAGTGAAGGAAACAAGTAAAAGTGCAAGGACTGTGTTTTTCATAATTCTGATTAGTTTTCGAAAAAATAATGATTCAGTGTTTTATCTCAAGCAAATTAGTGCATTCCCACCGATTCGGAATCACAAAAAACGAATTTAACAATATAAAAACCATTAGTTTAGAATTCGGTAATAGTTTAGAAGTTGTTCGCTTCACAAGGCAATGCTAAAAGCCCAGCAAGCTTTAATTATTATAGCCGTGGGTGAAACCCACAGTAAAAGCACACTTTGATAACAACCGATCATAGTTGAATGTGGTGAATGCGAGGCAAAAAGCCCAGCGGGCTTTAATTATAATAGCCGTGGGTGAAACCCACGGTAGAAGCATCCAACCATTCACAACCCTGATAAGGGTTGAATGAGGTGTAGAAATTGATTGGCCACACAAATTTTTAACCACTTTCTAATTCACCAATTTCTTTTTAGACACAAAAAATCAGAATTAACCAAAACGCAAGAAATAAGCTATCGTTACAAATTATTAATGGGCAAAGCCTTGTTTCTTTTATTGTTTTTTATAATTTTAGTCAAAATTCATTTATGTCACACACACTACTACTTGCACTGCCTGCATTTCTTACCAAAGATTTACTGGTTACCATTATTATTGGCTTTGTAGCCGGTTTATTGGCTCAATTTATCACCCCGGGAAGGGGTTTCGGCATTATTACCACCATCATCCTGGGTATAGTAGGTGGTTGGCTGGGAAATAAGTTCTTCACCTTCATCCATATCAA
>CAIWHI010001001.1 GCA_903912435.1 uncultured Bacteroidota bacterium
GTAAAATTTAGATAGCTAATCAGAGGCCTCACCCCAGCCCTCTGCCATTGACAAGTGTGGTTTTATGGTACTTGTTTGGCAAAATTTAGATTGCCAATTGGAGGCCTCACCCCAGCCCTCTCCAAGGGAGAGGGTGCCGTATCCTGCCGTTTATGGCAGTAATTTTGAGATATGTTTGGGATTGGCCACGTCATTTTCATAGAACTTTTGTGCAACAAATTAGACACTCCAAGGGAGAGGGTCTAGAACCACTATAATCTATTGAATAATAACAATTTACAAATATTATAATATAAATTATTTATCAAAAAAATACCAACACTAATTAACAGTTAAGGATATACCAAATGTACCTTGTTCCCCTTTTCGTTTCACAGGGCAATGCCTTTGGGGAGGGGATTTTGCCCGTTCAGGGCGTCGAATTTTAAATAAATGTATTGCTACCTAGTTACAGCACATTTATTTTTGCCCAAAATCCTCAACTTATTGACATTGCTATTGGGGCAATATTATTGCTCAATCTATCAACAAATAATCTCACCCCTTCAGGGTTCATCCCTAATTCTTCATCATTTTCTACAATAATATCAAACCTTCAGGTTTACAAATTTCTATCCTCCTTTTTATACCCTTATACCAATAAATCCCCTATTTCGGGTAGATTACCTAACTTCGCAGTTCAATCAGCAAATTTTCATGATAAAAAATAGTCTCCTGGCCGTATTGGCAATTATCCTCCTAGGTTCATGTGCCAAATCGAGAATTAAGGAACATAAGGATTGGGCTAAGTTCTACCAGGATAAGGGAATTAAGGATGCATGCTTTATAATGCGCGATAATAACCATGAGTCTATTCATTATTATAACCTGGACCGTTGTAGCAAGCGTTTCCTGCCGGCATCTACTTTTAAGGTTTTCAATTCATTAGTTGCACTGGAAACTGCTGTTGCCCCTGATGACCAACTGGTGATAAAATGGGATAGCCAGGTAAGGAGACCTGAATGGGACAAGGATATGAATATGCGTGAGGCCATAAAGGTGAGCTGTGTGCCCTACTACAAAGAAATAGCCCGCAGGATAGGCCCGGCCAAAATGCAGCATTATCTGGATACCATGAAGTATGGCAATATGAAAATAGAAGGTCGTATTGATGAATTCTGGCTGAATAATACCCTACAGATAAGCCCGGATGAGGAAATGGGATTTTTGAAAAAAATGTACTTTGCCGAGTTGCCTATTAGTGAGCGCAGCCAGCGCATAGTAAAAACCATGATGCTGCAAGAGGAAACACCTGAATATAATTTATATTATAAGACCGGCACTGGTTTTGCCGGTGACAAGTGTATTTATTGGGTAGTGGGTTTTGCAGAGCGAATTGAGCATGTGAAAGAGAATAAGGAATCGATGAATAAGAGCGATTTCAGGTATTACCCTTATTTCTTTGCGCAGAATTTCGAGGTACCAGTTGCTGATACTAGTAAAGATTGGTTTAAAGTGAGGATAGAATTGATGAAGGATGTATTGAAAGATTACGGGGCGATACAGAAATCGGCGAAGTAGGTTTTTTGGTATTGATTAATGAATATTAATACCCTAATCTTCCCCATTAATTTGCAAAGTGCGATTAAACAACGATAAATAATGTCACCCTTTCAGGGTTCTAAAACCGAGGTAAACTCATTTCTATAATAATGTCAACCCTTCGGGTTTAACCATTTCACATGCTTATTGAAATTGGTGTGCAATAGCTAATATTAAATATGTCTTGAGCACTTTATGTTGTTATTTTCAACCCCTAATTAATTCACTATTAAATAGTAGCGGGTTTAACGGATTATGTCTATTTTGAGGCGATTTTATATATTCTCAAAAAGCATAAATACGTAACATGGAATTTTCTGCCAGGCAGATAGCCGGAATTTTGAACGGACAAATAGAAGGAGATACCGAAGCTAAAATATCTAAACTTTCTAAGATTGAAGAAGGCGAGCCCGGTTCCATATCTTTCCTGGCCAATCCATTGTATACCCACTACCTCTATACTACCAAGGCTACCCTGGTGATTATAGCCAAGGACTATGTGCTAACTGGCCCTGTTAGTGCTACCCTGATAAGGGTGGATAGCCCCGGAAATGCATTTGCCAAACTGCTTGAAATGTATAACCAGGTGAAACTGAACAAATCAGGCATATCTAAAATGGCCTTCATAGCCGATAGTGCGAAGGTGGGTGAAAATATCTATGCAGGTGAGTTTGCTGTAATAAGCGATGGTGCCAAAATAGGCAATAATGTAAAAATATACCCACAGGTTTATGTGGGCGAGAACGTGGTAGTAGGAGATAATACTACCCTTTTTGCTGGGGTTAAGCTTTATTCTGATACCGTAATTGGCAAGAATTGCATCATCCATTCGGGTACGGTGATAGGCAGCGACGGGTTCCGCTTTGCACCTGAGAATGAGGAGGGCAACCGCAAAATACCCCAGATAGGCAATGTAATCATAGAAGACGATGTGGAAATAGGTGCTAATTGCGCTATCGACAGGGCCACCTTGGGCAGCACTATATTGCGCAAGGGTGTGAAATTCGACAACCTGGTGCATATAGCCCATAATGTGGAGATAGGCGAAAATAGCTACCTGGCCGCATGCAATGTGGTAGCCGGCAGCACCAAAATTGGGAAGAACTGCATGTTCAGCGGACAGGTGGGCATAGTAGGCCATTTGCAGATAGCAGATAATACCATCATTACCGCCCAGTCGGGAATATCGAAAAGCATCACCAAAAAGGGTGAGGTATATATGGGTTCACCCGCATTCGAAGCAGGTAAGTACCGCAAAGCCTATATCCATTTCCGCAATCTTGATGCCCTAGTACAAAGAGTAGATAAACTGGAAAAGGGGAGTAAGGGGTAAGGAGATTTTTTAATGAATAAGTTTTGGTTCGGCTTAAGTTTCTGAAACGTTGTGGAGGGAGCAATTCTCCTTAATTACTAAATGTGCGTTGTCGTCAGTCGGGAGACTGACGGCCACTGGGACGTAGTCTGAAGACTAGCGCCCAATCGAGACTTTATATGTATTTTGTTTCGCAAGCGGACACTTGCAGGAAACCAGACCAAGCATAAAGCTTGGACTAGTGGAAGTGTATTAATTTTAATCAAACCAGCCAAACCATTATATTTGTAATACGCAAAAACTATAACATGCATATTACCAATACCCTACAACTCTACCAAAAGGACAAGGAAATCCTTTACCACCTCTGGAATCAGGAATATCCGGTAAACATTAATTATGCAACTCTTGCCGATTTTGAAAACTACCTTAGTGGATTAGCCAATGTCAATCACTACTTCTTAGTGATTCAGGAAAATATAATGGGATGGAGTTTCACCTTCGACAGGAATGGCGAAAAATGGTTTGGCCTGATACTAGATTCTTCTATACACCAAAAAGGCTATGGCACCCTAATGCTTAATGAAGCCAAAAAGCTCGAAACCAGCCTTTATGGTTGGGTGATGGATCATGACAGAGATTTAAAAAGTAATGGTGAACCCTATAAGTCACCCCTGGGCTTTTACCTCAAAAATGGCTTCATCACCTTCCCTGATGTACGCATTGATACTGAAAAATTTTCGGCTGTGAAAATTGGGTGGGCCAGGGGATAGAAAAATGTCCGGCCTGGTAAAAGCAGTTTCGGCTTATTCTATCCCTAACCTCTGGTAGTAGATTAGTAATCCCTATTAATAGATAGTTGTTGGAAAGCTTTACTATGTATAGTTATCCAGTTGATTATAAATTTTTTACCAGGAAAGAGCTATCACATTCTAATTGCTCTAACCCTAAAAATTTATTGATTTAAAGCTATGACGGATTAGATTTTATTATACCTTTATCTTAAACAACAGATACCGTAATCACCTCACTATCCGGTACTTACATTTATCGCAATTGATTTTTAAACCAACCCAGCAATGCTCCTTTGTATGGGTAAAAAACTTGCCCATGAAACAGATATTGGTATTTGTTATTCTAATTTCATTATTCCCAACCCTTAGTTGCAGTGCTCAATTCAAAAAGAATGTTGAGCAATCATATCTTTTGTATAATAAAGCAAGGTTATTGGCAGTTGGGGGGCAACTTGATAGTGCTGCTCTATACATGAAAAAATCTATTCTTCTGAATCCCAATAATGGGGTTACCAGGTGGTTCGCAATAGAGGTTTATTTGAAATCAGCTCACTACACCGACTTTATTACGGACATTAAGGATTACTACACTAAAAACACGTTACCTGAAAAAGTAGAAGACATTTTCCAATACTTTGATTCTGCGATTATTAATAGGGCTAAAAAAAATAAGGAAGTGAATGATTTTATGGCTTCTTATGAAAATCTTAAAACAATAAACAGGCAAACAGTGAAAGTAGATAAGGAACTGAAAACTATATTGGAATATTGCAGTGTTACTGATCAGTTTGTAAGGCGTTTTTCAGAACCTTACAGAGGTAATGAAAATTATCATGATATGATAGTGAAGCTATATACCTATGCTGATAGTACAAATATGGAGCAAGTTGCAGCCTACTTCAAAGCAAAAGGATTTCCTACATCAGTGGAATTAGATGCAGTAACCATGTCAACTAATTTCGTAATTGGCTTTATCCATTATATGCAGGATTCTGGAGTGTATGGAAAATATCCGGTATGGAAATATTTAGACAGTTCAATAAGGCAAGCTGTATATAATGGGATTCTGCCTATCAGGTATTATTTGAAGTTTATGGACAATAGGTATATTGCTAATAGCCCAAATCCAAATGAATCCAAACAATTATATGGTTTTTCGATTAGTTCAGCCACAGATTCAATTACCAAAAAGCGAATAGTAGTATATTATCCCGAAATTGATGATATTGACCATTTAGATGAGCGCAGGCAATTATGGTTGCAACCTACACTTTATGAAGAGTCTTTGCTCGATCCCGAAACGCGCTTACCCGAAAAGTACAAAAGAAAGGGGAGTAAATCATTAAACTGACGCTAGCCTATTAAATTTATTAAATTTTTTAGTGCCAGGAATGTATTTAGGGCATTCGTGGGGTAATTCATTAGGCAAGAGTCAACCAAAAGCAGGGTTAACTTGGATTAGTGTAAACTAAAATCAGAACGATAGAAACGAAAAATCTATTAGTCCCTAAATCCTACCAATAATATTGCCTACAAACAATGCTCTCGTAAATCATGCAATTAATTACTAGAATTTCATAACAATTAAAAATTGAATGAAAGCAACTTTGCTTTTTACAATAGGGGTGGAATTACCCACTTTATTGGTAAGAAGAAAACCATCTATAAAAGCTAATAAAACACCATTATGGAAAACATCATGTTATTTGACGAAAAAATGAAAGCAAGAACCGGTATTATTTGTTTTCTACCCATTGTATCCTTTGCATTTTGCCTGGTCTATTACCTCGCAATAATATTAGTGCCGTCATCGGGGGCTGTAAATACCCATACAATAATAACCGCCACAAGCCAAAATTATGGTCAATTGTTTACGGTTTTGGCTCTTTCGGGTTTCCTTACTGCCGCAGTATTAATATACTGCATTGTTATTCTGGCTCGCCTAAAGGAACTTAAGCCAGGTGCTAAAATACTCTGGATTGTATTCTTATCTGTTACTGCACCATTAGGAATTGCAATATTTTGGTTGGTACTAATACGTACTGCACCCAAAGTAATGCCGGTTTATAATAATATAGACTAAACTGATTTATGCTGTAAATCCCTGAAATATAATAACTAATTCAAACAGCATCTAAAAACAATATTCTACCTTCATTGCAATAAAATGATTACTGCAAATTGAATTGGAAAAGGAAGCTGGGTCTGTTTTTATTACTGGTAGTTTTACTGGTCATAAGCTCTCTGCTTTTCCAGGAGGGCAGTGACAGGATTGGACTATATGATAGTCACTTTTATTATTATTACCAAAATTTCAGACTTTTCCTTTTAGGTTTTATACCTATAAGTATAGGTGATGCCTTATACATTTTAGGTGGGGCGATGTTATTAGTTACCCTGGTGAAATGGGTTAAGTACCTAATCAGGTTTCGTAAGTACAAATGGCAATTATTGGCTTCTATGCTTAGATTGGTCAGTATTGTTTTGTTTGTTTACCTTATATTTATATGGGGCTGGGGCGCCAACTATTACAAACCCGGACTATCTAAAGGTTGGAATTTGGAGGATACATTATGGAGCCATTCCGTTAATAAAAAAATCCGTTACAGGAAAGATTCAGCCGCCCTTGTGGCTTTTGATAGTTTATTGGTAGCCAGGCTTAACGATTATGCCCCACATTTCAAAAGCCTGCCGTTCAAGGAAATTAATATACGAGCCATTAGGTTCTACCGCACATATACCGATAGCAGGGTGAAACAATATGGACTGGGTATTAAGCCTACTTATTTCGGGTATTTCATGGAGCGAGTGGGGGTGGAGGGGTATTATAATCCGTTTACCGGCGAGGGGCAGATTGATACCCATCTACCTGGTTTTACCATGCCATTTCTCCTATGCCACGAAATGGCGCACCAGGCAGGTATAGCTGCCGAAAATGATGCCAATCTTCTAGCCTATGCACTATGTTCTATTACTTCTGATAGCACCTTTCGCTATTCTGGCTACCTCAATATGTGGCTATACGTGCACCGCCGGGTTTACCATAGGGATACCATAGTGGCCAATGCTATTGAGGCCCGCCTCAACCGCCTCACGGCCGCCCATATTGATACCCTGGAACAACTAAGCCGGAAGTATAATAATGAAGCTGCTGAATACAGCACCGAGCTCTACGACGATTACCTAAAAATGCACAACCAGCAGCAGGGCATAAAAAGTTATGGCAATGTAGTAGGGGCTGCCTGGCAACTGGAATTAAGACGAAGAAAAGTGGTGGATAGCGAGATTAGGATACCTTAGAGAAATGTAGTTATCAACTCTTTTTTTGTGTAAGCAGGATAAAAAACGTAGATAAAATGGAATATGTTTTAGGGGAAATACTTATTTTTGTATAAACATCTTGTTTATGAGTAATATAGAATTGCTGGAATTGAGGAGGGAGGTAAAGCAATCAATTGATACTGCTGATGAAGATTTATTAATAAAAATCCAAAGCCTTTTGGAGTCTGAATCTGATGATGAATGGTGGGATTCTCTTCCCAAAAATATCCAGGAGGGCATTGAAGAATCTGAAAAACAGCTTGACCGTGGTGAGGGATTAACACATGAACAGGTAAAACAATTATATCCTCAATGGTTCATGAAATAATCTGGTCTCCAAGAGCTATTGTTGACTATGTTGATAATTTGGAATATCTTAATAAAGAATGGACTGAGCAGGAGATTAATAATTTCATTTCAGCAGTTCATGATAAATTAATTGTTCTTTCCCACCAACCATATATTGGGGCATTGAAAAAGAATAAAAGAGGGAAACGTTATATAACAATAATAAACAAACGAATATCACTTGTTTATCGAGTCAAGCCGATTAAAAAGCAAATTGAACTATTGCTTTTTTGGAATACATACCGTAATCCTTCTGGACTCAAATTCTAAACGATTTATTAGTTTAGACATTTTTTGTTTTACCTATCTTTGCTCCCTTCATTAAATATAAAACTTTGCGGTTAAAGTCATTGGAAATAAAGGGGTTCAAGTCGTTTGCCGACAAAACCCATATAATACTCGATAATCCTATCACAGGTATTGTTGGGCCGAATGGTTGTGGCAAATCAAATATTGTGGATGCCATACGCTGGGTAATAGGGGAGCACAAAATAAAAACCCTTCGCTCAGATAACCTCGACGACCTTATATTCAATGGTTCCCGCACCAGGGTAGCTTCGGGCATGGCCGAGGTTTCCCTCACTTTCGAAAATACCCGCAATCTCCTGCCTACCGAGTTTACCACCGTTACCATTACCCGCAAGTTTTATAAAAACGGAGAAAGCGAATACCGCCTCAATGATGTAAGCTGCCGCCTAAAGGATATCCATAACCTGTTTCTTGATACCGGGGTAAGCAATGACTCCTATGCCATTATAGAACTAGGCATGGTAGATGATATCATCAAAGATAAGGAAGGCGCCCGCCGCCGCATGCTGGAGCAGGCTGCCGGTATTTCCATCTACAAAGCGCGTAAAAAGGAAGCCAGACAAAAGCTGGAAGCCACCGAACTCGATATTTCACGTATCGAAGACCTCCTGTTCGAAATTGGGAATAACCTGCGTACCCTAGAGAGCCAGGCAAAAAAGGCCGAACGCTATTTTAATGTAAAAGCGGAATATAAAGAGGTAAGTATAGAGTTGGCGAAAGCCTCTCTGGAACACTTCAATGAACAATACAAGGCCCTTAATGACCAGCACGATGCGGAAACCGACCGCAAGAGCCAGTTTGAAGCTTTGGTAGCTAAAGAGGAAGCATCAATAGAGCAGCAGAAGGTAAAATTAATAGACAAGGAAAAAGAGCTGAATGGCCTACAAAAGCAATTCAATGAATTGCTGAACAGGGTGCGCCAACTGGAAAGTGATAAAAAACTAGCCTCCCAAAAGCTGGACCACCTGCGTGAGCGGGAAAAAACCCTACGCGAATTTTTGGCAGGTGCGGCTACCCAATCCCTGAAACTGGAAGAATCAATCTCCTTCAGCGACAAACAGATAGTAGACGAAACCACTATTCTGGAAAAACTGAGGTCAGACCTGGAAATCAACAGGATGAGCGTGGACGAGAAGCGCAAAACCTTTGATGATAAAAAGAAAGTGCTGGAACACTTGCGCAATGAGTACCAATTGAGGCAGCGCAGCCAGTTTGATGCAGAGAAAAAAGTAGCAATTGCCGATACTTCAGTAATGAACCTGCAACGCAGTATGCAGCAGGTACAGAGCGAAAAAGCACAGCGTGCCACCCAAATAGTGCAACTTGGCCATGACAAAGCCGATAACGAAGAAAAACTAGGCCACAAACAAGTAGAACTTAAAGACCTGATTAAAAAGCAGGAAGAAGTAAAAAATAAAATCCTGGAAGGACAGGAACAAATGGAGGGCTTCAGGTCGAAACTAGCCGAAGAAAACCGTAAACTAGATAGCCGCCGAAATGAGCACGACCTGCTGAAATCACTGGTTGATAGCCTGGAAGGGTATCCTGAGAGTA
>CAIWHI010001002.1 GCA_903912435.1 uncultured Bacteroidota bacterium
AAACCTGCTACAAAACTACCTGGATGCTTCTTTAATTCTCTGCCTACAAGTGCATTGAAACTGAATTTACCAGCCTCTTGCCCTGTTATAAAAAACTGGGTATTGGCCTTATATTCCCACTGGCCGGGGTTGAGTGCCTCCTTTTTAATTTCACCTGTTATGTAATTACTTATATAGCTGCTTTCGTCATTGCCCACTGTATACTCCAAAGCAGGCAGACTGTCCTTAACCTGGTTAAGCGATGGGTCGGAGATAAATCGGTCATACCTATTGCCTACACCTGTACTAAAGGTGAGCTGTTTGTCACCCTTGCCAATAAACCCATTCAGGAGCACCTTATTATCTACCCAAAACCATTTCTGCACGGTATAAACCGAGTCGCTGCCCGCCGAATAATAGCCACTGCCATTATTGGCAAAGTACCGGTGGAAAAGGGACACATAACGTATTGAATCGGGGGTGAGGTCCTTAAAGGTATGCTTTTCAGTACTCAACTCCATTTTGTGGGTGATGCTGAATTTCGGTTTCAGTGAATAAGTAAATGAGGTGGAATCAGAACTATAAACAGTATCTGTATTACCCCAAACATAGCTAAGTTGCAACAAAATAGTAAAATCTCGCTGCACATTAGTTACCGACGACCTTGTGGCACTATACTGGCTCTGGAAAACGGCATCCAAAGTTTTGCGATCGCCATAGGCTGCATTATCCAGTTCGCTGGCTATGGCTAGCCCGCCATTCTCATCATTTTGCTGCTTGTTATATACCAGCCCTGCATATAGGGTATAGTGTTTATCAAGGCTTTTATAATTGGTTGAAATATTTAGGTTGTCGTGGTTGGTACGTTGGATTTTATAAAACCCCGGTGAATTGGTTTTTCTATAATCAAAACAGAAATTCCAGTTAGGCTTTACATTTTGGGTATGCATAATGCCTACAGTCTGCTCCAGTTTTGAACCGAGTTGGTATTTGAAGAGAGAGTAGGGGGCGTGCAGTATTATAAAATTTCAGGCTGTCTACATTAAACCTGATGCCATCGAAAATGTGGTAACCTAGTGATGGGCCAACCCTGTTATCGGGGGTGAATAATAAATTATTGGACGGACTACCCAGGTTACCCAGGTCACGAGACCATGGCTGAATAAAAGGTGCCCTATGGAAAGTGTGCAATTCCGAATCCGGGGCATATGTCTTTTTGGAATCCAATCGCTCATAGGTGATTTTAGGGTCTTCATCCAGCCATTTATTGGTATTTGTTTTACTGGTATCCTTTAGCGATTTTGGGTTGTTGGGAATATTACCATTAGTTTGGGCAAAAGAAGAAGTGCCACATAAAATGAGGCAAATAACAAACAGACAATAAAAAAGACGCTTGACCAGGCTATTATTCAAAAAACAGGACATTTAATTAGACGGATAGGATTGGCTCCTTTCCGAAATGGCTTTTAATCTGCCAAAAGTAACAAAATCATCGTTCTTAAAGGCTATTTATCCTTTTTACATCTGCTATTATATTGTGAAAATTGTAAGCCAATAGAACTTGAATTAAATTCATTCAGAATTGAATCCATTCTTATTAAAGAATTCCTATTTTAGCTACCCATTATGCAACCTGAAATCAGAAAAATAGAAGAAACCAAATTGATAGGTAAGTACCTACGCATGTCATTTGCCAATGACAGGACCTTTGAGCTTTGGCGAAGTTTCATGCCCCATAAAAAAGAGATTAGAAATGTAGTATCTACAGACATGTATAGTGTACAGGTGTTTGATTCCATACCCGATTATTCTAATTTCATTCCAGCCATCGAATTTAATAAATGGGCCGCCTTAGCCGTTGATAATCATGAGCGTATACCGGATGGGATGCATTCGCACAATCTGTCTGGAGGGCTGTATGCAGTGTTTTTATACAAAGGTCTGCCTGCCGATGCCACGCCTACATTTATTTACATCTATACCCAGTGGTTGCCATCATCTGATTATGAATTAGATAACCGTGAGCATTTCCAGGTAATGGGCCCTAAATACAGTAATACCGACCCATCAAGCGAAGAAGAGCTTTGGATACCAATTAGGTTGAAGACTGGTAAGTAGAATATTTATTTGCTTAATATTAAAGACATTGGATCTGCAAAACCCGAAGGGTTCATATTGTTTTAGAAAATATATAAACAATTTTGGTGAACCCTGAATGGGTGACATTATTTCGGCATATATAGTGAAATAATGTCACCCATTCAGGGTTTTGTACACATTCATTTTGTTGTGCTACAATAATATCAATCCTTCGGGTTTGTCTTTAATTTTGAACTCTGGCATTTTATTCCTGTTCTATCCTTGCCATATTAAACTTTGAATGTTAATTTAATTACATCAATTTCCTTACATTGCACACAAATACATTTTATGATAGGCCATTCCAATATTAAATCGCAGTTTTTACTGAATCCTCAAATTACCTTTTTGAATTTTGGTTCCTTTGGCGCATGCCCAAAACCCATTTTTAAAGATTACCAGGATTGGCAATTGCTGTTGGAATCAGAGCCGGTGCAATTTATAGCATTCAATGGGGTGGGCTACCTCAAAACATCACGGGAGGCCTTAGCAAAATATGTGAACTGTAATCCAGATGATTTGGTATATGTATCCAACCCAACTTACGCCGTTAATATCATAGCCAAAAGCCTGAAACTGGAAGAAGGTGATGAAATACTTTCTACCAATCTGGAATATGGCGCCCTTGACCGGACCTGGAATTATTATTGCCGCAAAAGCAAGGCAACATATGTACGTCAACCAATTGACTTGCCTGTGACTACAAAAGAGGCCATTATTGAGCAATTTTGGAAAGGGTATAGCAGCAAGACAAAAGCGATTTTTATTTCCCAGATAACCAGTACTACTGCTCTAAGGTTGCCCGTAGAAGAAATTTGCGAAATGGCCAAGGCTAAGGGTTTATTAACCATAGTAGATGGTGCCCACGTACCAGGTCATATACCTCTTGACCTAACACAAATCAAGGCTGATATATATACAGGTGCCTGCCACAAATGGATGATGACCCCAAAGGGCTGCACGTTCCTATATGTAAAGCCTGAATTCCAACCCATGTTCGACCCATTAGTAGTAAGCTGGGGTTACGAAAGTGCTGCACCGTCTAATAGTCAATTCCTGGACTATCACCAGATGCAGGGTACGCGCGATTTTTCGGCATTCCTTACAGTACCCAAAGCTATAGAATTCATCAATGAGCATAATTGGGTAGATGTAGCTACAGATTGCCGTCAAATGGTTCAGGCAAATTACCAGCGTTTTTGTGATTTGGTTGGTTCAAAACCACTTTGCCCAATCAATGATGATTTCCTGGGGCAGATGTGTAGCATCCCAATAAACACCACCCAACCCGAAGCACTCAAAAAGCACCTTTTTGATGTATATAAAATTGAAATACCCGTAATGCCCAATGGCAAGCATATGTTTCTTAGATTTTCAATCAATGGCTTCAACTCACAGGCAGATTTGGATAAACTTTACACAGCCCTTCAGGAAATAATTGCAGGGACTGATTTGTTGAAATATGGGGTGGAGTAAAAAAGGAGGATATCGATAACAGGGGTGCGAAACTTACATTGTAATATAGTTGATTGGAATTCAGCATAATATTAATGTAGTTACTTGTATGATATTTATTTCGCAGACTAGATTGTAATGACTAGTAGTTATGTTTTCGAATGTTATATATTAGTTTAAAAAGTTAGACTATGGGGTTAGATATGCGACCTATGGGCAAGCCAAAACCTGGTTTTGCCCTCCCTAACCTCTCTCACCTCCTCCTCTGACCTCAATCATACTCCCACCTATATTTATTAGGTAATTTTGATATTAGAAATTACCCTGTTGTATTTGGGCGAGGAGCAAGAGTGGCAATCTTGCTACAATTCACAATTATTCTGTAACAATAGGCCAAGTGGCTAAGGCCAACTTTGCATAATTATGGTGATGGGTATAGGGCATTTTTAAGAGGAGCAGGAATATGAAAACAAAATTCAAAATAGGCTTTTATTCAGTGCCGGGCATTTGTTTGTTGGTGCTTTTATCAAATCCGCTTTTTGCCCAGAAAAAGGTATGGTCATTGAAGGATTGCCTGGATTTGGCTTACCATTATAATGTAAGCCTTAACCAGCAGAGGTTGACTACAAGGGTTTCTAAAATCAATTATGAGCAGGCCAAAGCCAATGTGCTACCTACCTTGAATTTCAGCGATGCCCAGTCATTTAGTTTTGGTAATGTAGCGTATACCTCCGGTTCTCAGGTTGTAAGAACTAATTCTACTACCAACGATGCATCGCTCAATGCAGGTTATACCCTATATAATGGGTTTAAACTAAAGAATCTTATCAGGGAATACAAGGCATATGCCGAGGCTTCGGAGTTGGATATTGAAAAGCAAAAGAACGACCTTACCCTCAATATTACTGCCGCTTATATGCAGGTGCTTTACCAGTATGATGCCATCACAATAGCTCAACACGTGGTTGAGGCAGATAGTGCCCAGGTGGTGAAAACTGCCAAATTTGTTTCTGTAGGCCAATTGGCAGAAAGCAATTTGATACAGATAAGGGCACAGTTATCAGCCGACAAGGTAGCCATTGTAAATGCCGAAAACCAGTTGCAACTCGCTAAGGTTACCTTAATGCAACTGATGGAGAAACCGGTTACAGCGGTTTTTGATGTGGAGCGCCCTCCATCTGTTGATATGCCTGAAACTACCCTAATCAGTCCCGAAACAGTATACCAAAAAGCCGAAGATATCCTCCCTGAAATTAAAAGTGCCTCTCTCAAAACACGGGCAGTCGAGGCCGATTTGGAGGTAAGCAGGGCCAGTGTGCTGCCAGTGTTGACCCTGAATGGTAGCCTGAGTACAGAATATTTCAGCAACTTGAAACGAAACTCCTATACCACCACTTACCAAAACCAAACAATCGGTTATTTGCAAAGCAACCCGGGAGAAACAGTGACAGGCAGTGTGCCGCTAACGAGTACCACTACCCGGAATTATGCATTCTTCAGTCAATTCAGAGACAATTTCAGTCAGGTGGTAGGGGTGAATTTATCTATACCCTTGTTCAATAATTATAGGGGGATAAATACCATCCGTATTGCCAGGATAGCTGTAGAAAACGCGAAATTGAATGAGCAGGCAGTAAAGAACCAATTGCGCAAAAATGTTGAGCTCGCTGTAACAGACCGCGATGCTGCGCTTAAAAATTACCATGCTACCATAGACCAGTTGGATTACGAAACCCGTGCCTATGCCGATATGGAGAAAAAATATAGTGTGGGCCTGGCCAGTACTACCGACCTGCTGGTTGAAAAAACTAATTTTTACAAGGTATCCCTGGCTAGTCTTCAGGCTAAATATGAGTTCATATTTAAGTCTAAAGTTGTTGATTTTTATAATGGGATACCAATAAGCCAATAAACCAATATGTAATGAAAAAGGCAATCATAATAATTTCGGTGATACTAGTGGTAGGTGGGGTAGTGGCTTACTTTGTCATCAGTAGCAACAAATATAAGCCCCCCGTTTGGAAAACAGCCAGGGTTGATACTGGTAATATTTCTATTAATGTTACAGCTACGGGCTCACTCAATGCGGTAACTACTGTGCAGGTAGGTGCGCAGGTATCGGGTATCGTTTCAAAATTGTATGCCGATTTTAATTCGGTGGTAAAAAAAGGACAGGTTGTTGCTCAGCTTGATACTACCTTACTCTATGCCTCAATGCGTGACGCTGCTGCCGCTGTTGAAAAAGCCAGGGTACAAGTGGAACTAGCCAGAATGCAATATACCCGTATGGATACACTATATCAGGCAAAAGTGGTTTCTAAAAATGATTATGACCTTGCTTATAGCACTTTTGGAACTACAAAAGCCGATTTGCAAGCAGCTATTGCCACCCTTGACCATGAAAAAACTAATCTAAAATATACCACTATAAAGGCACCAATAAATGGTACAGTAATATCAAGGAATGTAGATGTGGGGCAAACCGTGATTTCAAGTTTCAATGCGGTTACCTTATTTACCATTGCTAACGACCTCACGCAAATGCAGGTTCTGGCTAATGTAGATGACGCGGATATAGGCCAGGTGAAGGTGGGCCAGGAAACTATATTTACTGTTGATGCTTATCCTTATGTGGTTTTTAAGGGTTCGGTAGCGCAGATACGGCTTCAACCAGTTGTTGTACAAAATGTAAATAATTATATTGTTGTCATTAATGTTCCCAATCCCGACTTGAAACTATTACCCGGCCTTACCGCCAATATCACCATTAAGATTACCGAGCACAGGCATGTAATGAAAGTGTCAGGCAATGCCATCCATTTTATTCCACCCAACGATTTTTTGGCTACTCAAACCATTCCTGATTCTGTTTATACCAATCTGAAAAAATACAAGGTAGCAGCAAATGAGATTCCACGCCAGGGGGAGATTGCTTATGTATGGGTAAATAATGGTACTGGTCTGGTACCGGTTCAGGTGGTAACGGGATTATTTGATGGTACTTATCTGGAGGTTTCAGGCGGGTTAAGACCGGGCGATTTGGTGGTTACAGGTATTGGTTCGGCAGCAACTACTACTACATCTACTACTGTTAATAACCCGTTTATGCCAAAAATGCCAAGTAGAAAGGGAGGAAAATAATAGATTAATCTCCTCGAAAAAAAATTAAGATGTCTGAAAAACAATTGCTTATATCAGTAAAAAACCTAACCAAGTCCTATAAGACAGGTGATCAGGAATTCTTTGCGATTAAGAATATCAATATAGAAATTGAGAAGGGTGCGTTTGTTGCCATAATGGGGCCAAGTGGTTCGGGTAAGTCTACTTTTATGAATATCCTCGGCTGTTTGGATTACCCATCAAGTGGGGAGTATTTTCTGGATGGGGAGGATGTTTTAAAATTAACTAGGAACCAATTGGCCGAATTGAGGAATAGAAAAATAGGTTTTATCTTCCAGTCATTCAATATCCTGGCCCGTACCTCGGCTATCGAGAATGTAGAATTGCCCATGTTATACCATAGTGGTATCACTACCAAAGACGGCAGACTAAAAGCTATGGCAGCCTTGAAATCAGTTGGACTTGCCGATAGGGCCGACCACCTGCCAGCCAGCTATCAGGCGGACAACAGCAAAGGGTAGCTATAGCACGCTCACTGGTAAATGATCCACTGGTGATTATGGCCGATGAGCCTACTGGTAATCTGGATACCAAGTCGAGCTATGAAATAATGGAGATTTTCCAGCAATTGAATGATAAGGGTATCACCATTGTTATGGTGACCCATGAACTGGATATTGCTCAGTTTGCCAAAACCAATATTATGTTCCGAGATGGGCATATCACCACTAACACTGAGGTGAAGGATAGAAAAATTGCCACACATGAATTGTCGGTTTTGCCGGCAATTAAACCTGAGGAGGTATTGACATGAGAATAGTAAACCTGCTTAAGATAGCTTACCGCTCCCTGATTAAGAACAAACTCAGAGTACTACTCACTATGCTGGGTATTATTATTGGGGTGGCATCGGTAATAGCCATGCTGGCCATAGGGCAGGGGTCTAAGCAGAACATCCAGGCATCAGTAGCAAGCTTAGGTACTAATTCCATCATGATTTACCCTGGTTCATCAGCTATGGGCGGGGTGAGGCAGGGAGCAGGTTCACATTCCACATTAACTGAAAAAGATGCAGAAGCCATAGCTGCCCGGTGCGAGTACGTAACTGATGTTTCGCCTGTGGTGCAACGTTCATCTCAAATCATTGCTGGTAACCAAAACTGGCACACCATGGTAATAGGTGCATACACCCAATATTTTTCAATCAGGAACCTGGCTATTCAAAAGGGTAATTTGTATTCAATGTCTGACGAGCGCACGGCTGCAAAGGTGTGCATCATCGGGCTTACGGTATCCGAAAATTTATTTGGTCCCAATGGTGATGCAGTGGGGCAGTTTATCCGTATCAATAGTATCCCATTTAAGGTAATCGGGCTTATGGAGCGCAAGGGCCAGAACACCTTTGGCCAGGACCAGGACGATATAATAATAGCTCCTTTTTCTACTGTCCAGAAACGTATGCTCTCCACCATTTACCTGAATAGTATACTGGCAACAGCTACTACTGAGGCGGATGTGGATAAAGCCAAAGACCAGATAACTACGCTGATGAGGGTGCAGCACAAGCTTACCCCTGCCACCGAAGACGACTTTACTGTACGCTCCCAGGCCGATATTGCCAATATTTTCGGGTCAATATCCCGAATTATGACCATTTTACTTGCCTGTATTGCAGGTATCTCCTTATTAGTAGGTGGCATTGGTATTATGAATATCATGCTGGTATCAGTAACCGAGCGCACCCGCGAAATAGGTATCCGTATGGCAGTAGGTGCCAAGGGTCGTGATGTGTTGATTCAGTTTATGATTGAGTCTGTCTTCATTAGTATTTTAGGGGGTATCATTGGGATAATACTTGGTATAATTGTATCTATGATAATAGGCAAGTTTGGTGGATGGCCGGTGGTTATTACCTCCTCATCCATTATCCTGTCTTTTGCTTTTTCATCGGCAGTGGGGATATTTTTTGGCTGGTATCCTGCCCGTAAAGCTGCTAGTCTTAATCCTATTGATGCATTAAGGTATGAATAGATGTGGAAATTCATATCCAATAATCAACTGCAAATTTTCATTTAGGTAGGTACCCTGCAAGGCATTATCATAAAGTTAAGGATTTTTCGAAAATACAAATAAGTATTAGTCGTATATAAATATGGATATACCGTGTTTGGTGCCCTGAAAGGGCCTAATGCACCAGTCCGGGGCATCGCCCCGGGAACTAAAAAGACAGAATTTTTAGCTCTGAAAGGGCGCAATCGAAAGGTAAATGACACATAATGTCGAAACTATCGGGTAGCAAAATTGATTTATAAAATGGTCATTCCATTTTTTTTTAGTCATTTGGTTCATGGAATATTCACAATAATATCTGTACTATTTCTTCACACTCCTTCTAAACACCAATGAACTTATCAATGAGAAAATAATTCCTATCGGGAATATTTCGGCATACGTTGCCATGATAAAATACCAGGGTTTTTTGTAGTTTTCTTGTTGTTCGGCCAGGTCCTTGAGTTTGGCACTTATTTTTTCCGGACTCAATCCCGATACCTTTACTTGTTCTACCATTCTTGCCGAGTATTTATCCATAAAGTCGGGGAAAAAGAAATGGAACTCCACCGACCATGTAATCACATATATGGTTGAGGCAATAAACGAAATGCCTAAGCCCAGTAAAAAGCCCTGGCCAAAAGTCATCACGCCATCATTATGTTTGTCCCTGAATGACTTAGTAGCAGGAAACAATAATGAAAATGCAAGGAACATAGCTGTAAAGCCAACTACTTCACTAATACTTGAAGTTGGGTATTTATTAAACAAATAGGCACTAACCCCCATCATTGTGGCTACAAATACACCTGATAACAAGCCATAATTGATTATTGTCTTTTTCATTTAAAAGATGTTTGGAGCATAAAGATGAGGATTATTTCAGATAAATTAGTCTTATCTTGGATGTTTTTTATGAAAAACTAACCTGCCGATTGTAGATTCAACAATTTCTTTATCATCACTATCTGCCCCATATGGTAGTGGGTATGTTCTATTATTCCCATGATATTCCTGTAGTAATTGCCATATTTTTCCTCACCAAAAGTATCACCATATATACTTTCGGGTAATTCCTCCACAAGGCAGGCGAATTGCTCAACCTCAGACCAATGATTTTCAAGCAATTTTTGCCATTCACCTGCTGATTTTATAGGTGGGTGGTCAAAACTTAGTTTATCACTACCTACCAATGGTTTTCCTTCCAATACCTCTGTTGCCACCCAATAATAATAGTTGATATGAAATACAAGAGTGGCTATGGTATTAAAATCATACAATTGGGTGGTGGCTTGCTCACATGTCACCCCATCCAGACTGTCTTTCAGGTTTACCCAGGTCCAGTTTACACCAAAGTTTACTTCTCTAATGTGTTTTGCAAGTTGCTTTGATAGGCTCATATTAATGGAATTTATTTTCAATAAATAATCTAACCCCAGAATTTCCACCATTTTTTCTTGAATTCACCTTCATAGGGTACATCGAGGGCTGGGGCTGGCTCGTTTACATCTATTACTTTTGGTTCGTAATTACGCTCTTTTTCAGGCTGTTTTGGTTGGGGCTTATCAAAAGTCCATAACCGGTAGGTATTGCCTATTGGCTCACCATTATCATCCATTGACCATGGTAAATCCAACTTATTCATAAAGTCCAGAAATTGCCAGTCTTCCGATTTGAATAAGTCATCCTCATAAGCCTTTTCTCCATTCTTTTCAAGGTCCCACCTTGTTAGGTAATTCGTTATTTTTTCAGCTTTTAAACCAGGTATTTGGCTGGCTAGTTTGTCGGCATTTCCCTTCCAGCTATCTATTTCTTCCTCACTCAGGTTTTCGTCCCAGTAATCCGGAATAGGGTTAAACTGGTCAACCAATATACCATTATTATAAAACAGGTACATCCACAAGTCTCCGTCATGCACATGTATTACAAAAACAGGGGCGTTTAGTTCTCGGGATATAAACTCAGACGACCTGTCTTCTTCTATAAAACCATATGGGTAACAGATAGTTGTATTGCTGCCATTGTAATTAATGGTGCATAAATTTGGGTCTGCCTTGTCAATATAACCCAATTGCAACCCACCACCATTCATTTCGGCATACCGGGTCAAACTTTCCTCTACCTCGCTTCCCGACTTTCCGATGATACACGACAACGTTATAAATAACCCCATAGAATGAAGACTTTAAGAATATTGATATTGTTTTCAAAGTTAGAAAGTATAACAACACATTAAACCCCAATAATAAAAATGTGGAAAAAGGGCTCAAACATGTGCTTAACGTAAAATCTTATTTGAAACATATTAAGAATGAGAAAGCATTTATCATAGGGCGGGCATTGTGCAACAGGAAAGGGGTTGAGGCAAATTCACTATTTTAAGGATTTTAGTAATTTTTTGAGATATAGTTATTTATTGGCTTTATTAGCGCCGATGACAATGTTATTAAGATATGTTGATTAAACATAGTCTATAAGAGAGTGATGTTATTTTTCTTTTATGCAAGGCGCAAAAACTGTGAATAGCGACCTATTTTAGGACTTTTGCAACGAGGCAATAAAGGCAAAGAACAAGCCAAATAGTGGACTTTATTTAATCATCATTTCTAAGGCTTTTTTTAAATGCTTTATGTTGACTTGTCTAAGTAACGTTTTGTTCATACAAGCGTAATGCTGTGTTAATAGTGCCGTAACATTGGAATGTCACTTTTGCACTTTAAAATAGACCTGTTTATACTAAGGGCATCCCAATAAGTACACAATAAAATATATGAATATGAGAAACAAATTACTTGCCTATTTTTTTTGCATCAGTACACTATTATTAATCCATAAGGAAGGTCAGGCACAAAGCCGGCTTATCCATTATTGGAACTTTAATACCTTTACCAGTGTAATACACTTACCTGCTACAGCTAGCCTGGCAGCAGATTATTCTATTATAGATACGTCCAAGGCAAGGTTAGCCTATACACCAATAGTTCCTGTATCGGGTACTTATTTGGGTTATAGTGACTTTGGTGCCTCGGGCACTTCAGATTATGATACGGTAAATACTCAATTTGCTTCACCAGGTGGTAACTATTTCAGGGCAAGAAACCCTACAGATAGTATGCAATTACTATTGTATATACCTACTACCCACTACCAGAATATTACCATTAGGTATGGTACTGAAACATCCAGTACTACTAGTGGTGACTCAGCGCAGATCTATTCATATAGTCTGGATAGTGGAGTTACCTGGAATACAATTGGTATTTCACCAGCATCTTTAGCCTTAACCTCAGCCTATACTTCATTTGGCCCTGGCACAGTAACTTTTACTGACCCTGCGGCAAGCAATAACCCAAAACTTGTTTTCCGTATTACCTTCAAGGGCCATAATACCGGAACAAGTGGAAATAACAGATTTGATAATATCACTGTAAAAGGTGATACCCTGATACCTGTAACTAATCTTATTTATTTCTGGCATTTCAATACATTTACTGGTACCTATGCCAATCCTAACTTTCCTTACTTAGCTCCAGATTATTTTATTCATGACTCATCAAAGGCTAAAGTACACATGGGTTTATTTCCTGGTACATCTTTAACCAATCCTACATTTTTTGATGTTGTAACTACATCAGCAGGCGATGCTGATACAGTAAATAATTCCTGGCCTGCATATCCTACCTTGCTTACAGTTGCAGGTGGTAATGGTATACGTCCCCGTAATCCATTAGATAGTGCTTATTTATATTATTATATGCCTACAGTTAACTACAAGAATATTGTACTTACCTATGGTTCAGAAACTTCAAGCTTTACAAGTGGTGACTCTTGCCAGGTATTTAGTTATAGTGTGGATAGTGGTGCAACCTGGAGGATAAGCGGGTTATCTAAATTGACAGATTCTGCAAATACAATATTCAGGAGGATTTCAGTTTCCTTTACTGATCCTGCAGTAAACAACTGTTCAAAGTTGGTTTTCCGTATCCGTTTTAAAGGACGTAATACAGGTACCAGTGGTAATAACAGGTTTGATAATATCTCTGTTCAGGGTGATTCAATTATCCAGGCTGATCCTATTATTACTACAACCCCTACGGCATATGGCCCATTATGTAATACTGCTGTAAATAATATTAATGTTCCATTCACCACAACAGGTACTATTACAGGTACATATTATGTACAGATTACCAATAGTAATGGTGTATTCCCAACAAACACAACATCTAATATAATAGGTAGCGGAACTACTTCACCTATAAGTGCCACAATAGCAGCAGGTACCGCACCTGGTGCAAATTACCGTGTACGTGTTATTAGTACCTACCCTGTAGTTTATGGTTCTGATAATGGTTCAGACATCGCTTTAGCTGGAGTTGCAGGTCCTATCAGTGGCCCATCAACAATATGTGCTTTGACTAATACTACATTTACTGAAAGTGGTGCAGGTATCTGGTCAATGACCAATACAGCTTTAGCAACTATAGGTTCTACAACAGGTGTTGTTTCTGCTTTGGCTCCAGGTGTTGATACTATTCAATTCTCGGTAGGTGCAGGTTGTAACGCAACATATGCAGTAACCATTAATCCAGCACCGGCAGCAATTGTTGGTAGCAATAATGGTTGTGTAGGCGCAATTACTACCATGACCGATGCAACTTCAGGTGGTTTCTGGAGCAGCAGGACAACTACAGTTGCTACTGTAGGTTCTGCTTCAGGTATTGTTACCGGTGTATTAGCTGGTACTACTTTGATTTCTTATACAGTTCCATCTGGTTGTTATCTAACAAAAACAGTAACTATTAGTAATAGCCCGGCAGCAATTACAGGTATTGTACCTTTCTGCCAGGGAAGTAATATTACCCTTAATGATGCTACTTCGGGTGGTACATGGAGTAATGACAATGCCTCTGTTGCAACTATAGGTTCTACTACTGGTGTTATAAACGGTGTTTCAGGTGGTTCTACCTTAGTAACTTATACTTCTGCAGTTGGTTGTAAGGTTACAGCTACGGTGCCAGTTAATCCTAATCCGACACCAATAATTGGTGCTACTGGTGGTTGTGTGGGTGTTAGCGCAACATTGTCAGATCTTACTGCATTTGGTGCTTGGTCTAGCAGTAATTCTTCGGTTGCCTCTATAGGTTCTTCTACAGGTGTGATGACTGGTATATCAGTAGGAACTGCTACCATCTCTTATACATTGTCTACAGGTTGTTCTATTACACAGGTAATATCTATCAATTCATTACCTACAGGCATTACTGGTACTGCCGTTTTATGTGCAGGTACAACTACAAGTTTGAGCGATGCAACTACAGGTGGTACATGGAGCAGTAGTAATACAGCTATTGCTACTGTAGACGCAACTGGCTTAGTTAATACAGTAGCTGGTGCAGGTGGTAACCCAATTATCTCTTATACATTGCCTACAGGTTGTGGTGCTTATTATACTTTAACTGTTAATCCATCACCTGGTCCTATTGCTGGTTCATCTACAATTTATTGTTTAGGAACTACCACTACACTAAGTGATGGTGGGGTAGGTACTTGGAGTAGTAGTAATACAGCAGTTGCTACAGTTGGTGCAACATCTGGTATTGTTACCAGTATATCTACTGGTAATGCTACAATTACTTATACATTACCAGCAGGTTGTTATACAACAATTTTAGAAACAGTAAATCCTTCTGCGGCACCAATTGCTGGTCCTACAAATATTTGTGTAGGTACGATAGCTAATTATACCGACGGAACTGCATTTGGTTTATGGTCAAGTAGTAATAACTCAATCGCTTCTATTGGTTCTGGTTCTGGTATTATGACAGGTGTAGGTGTTGGTACAGTTATTATTACTTATGGTCTATCATCAGTATGTACTACAACAACTACTATTACAGTTAATCCAATACCAGCTGCAAATACAGGTATCCCTAATGCATGTGTTGGTCTTACAAGTACATTGAGCAACGTAGCTGGTGGAACATGGTCTACTAGCAATATCTATTTGGCTACTGTTGGTTCTTCAACCGGTGTTGTCACTGGTTTAGTGGCTAGTATCCTCAATATTACCTATACATCAATAGGTGGTTGTTATGCAGTATCATCTTTTACAGTTAATCCTAACCCGGCAACAATTACTGGAACTAACCATGTATGTGTTGGGTTAACCACATCAATGAGCGAAACAACAACTGGTGGTGTATGGAGCAGTTCAGGAGTTCATGCTTCAATTGATTCAGTTACAGGAATTGTAACAGGTATATTGGCTGGAACTGAAGTTGTTACTTATACAGTTCCTACAGGTTGTATTAATACAATAGTAATTACAGTTAATCCATTGCCTGCTACTATAGGCGGTGCTTCAAGTGTATGTATGGGTTTAACCACTACACTTACTGATGCATCAACTGGTGGTACATGGAGCAGCAGCGATTTGTCTACTGCAACAATTGGTGTAACATCAGGTGTACTTTCAGGTATTTATGAAGGAAGTGCAACTGTAACTTATACCTTGCCTACTGGTTGTATCATGACAAAACCAGTTGTAGTGAATCCACGCTATGATATAGCTGGTGGTACTACATTCTGCGTAGGTTTATTTAATACCCTTACAAATATCGCACCAGGTGGAACATGGTCTAGCAGCAATACATCGGTAGCTACAATAGGTAGCGCATCAGGCATATTGCATAGCCTGGTTCCGGGTCACACTAATATTACATACACATTGCCTACAGGTTGTACAGTTACTGAAGCGGTTACTGTTATTTCATTGCCTGCTCCAATATCTGGTACCATGCAGGTATGTAATGGCTTTACAACTACACTTAGCGACGCAGGTGGTGGTGGTTGGTACAGTAGCGATCCTACGGTAGCTTATATCGGTTTCGGTACCGGTATTGTAACGGGTATTACTCCAGGTATAGTTACTATTACTTATTCATTAGGAACAAGCTGTACTTCAACCTCTACATTTACTGTTAATCCAATTCCAACCCCAATTGATGGTATCACAACTGCATGTGTTGGCTTGTCATTTACAATGTCTGATACACTTACAGGTGGCTCTTGGACCAGCAGCAATCTTGGCGTATTATCGGTTGATGCTACTACAGGTGTTGCAACTGGTGTATCAGCAGGAACTGCTACAATCGTTTATACATTACCTACTGGTTGTACTACACAAACTACAATTTTGGTTAATCCATTATCACCAATCACAGGTAGCTTAGCAGTTTGTGCAGGTTTGTCAACAACATTAGCCGATGCAACAGCAGGTGGCATGTGGATGAGTAGTGATGCAACTATTGCATCTATCGATATGTCTACAGGATTAGTTACTGGTAATAATGCAGGTAATGCGGTAATATCTTACACTATGGCTACTGGTTGCCAATGGGTGACTACCTTAACGGTTAATCCATTACCAGCTTTTATAGGTGGTCCTTCAAGCGTATGTAATAGTTATAGCATTACATTGACTGATGCTACCAGCGGTGGTACATGGTCAAGTTCTGATATGTCAATAGCTACTATTGATGGCACTACAGGTGTTGTGAACAGTGTATCAGCAGGTACATCTACAATGACTTATATGTTGGCTACAGGTTGTATCCAGTCTTCAGTTATCACTGTTAATCCATTGTCTCCGGTTATAGGTGCCAATGTGGTTTGTACAGGTGTTACCATTTCCCTTGCCGATACTACAGTTGGTGGTACATGGGCTAGTAATGATGTGGCTGTAGCAATGGTTGACCCAGCTACAGGTGTTGTTACAGGTATGGGTGCAGGTACTACAACCATCAGTTATTTATTACCAACAGGTTGTTATGCTACATCAGCATTATTAGTTAAACCTTCACCAGCAGCAATCACAGGTACTATGAGTGTTTGCCAGGGTCTGTCAACAACCTTGAGTGATGCTACTACAGGTGGTAACTGGTCAAGCCCAGGTACAGGTGCAATTGCAAGTGTAGATTCTACTACAGGAGTTGTAACAGGTATTTCAGGTGGTACGTTAACAGTTACTTATTCTGTTCCTAATGGTTGTATCGCTACAACACTGGTTACTATAAATGGTATGTCAGCTATAATAGGTGCCAATAAGGTTTGTATCGGTTATACCATTGACCTTGTAGATACTACAGTTGGTGGTTCTTGGATTAGTTCTACACCAGCGGTTGCAAGTGTAGGTACTGCTACAGGTATTGTAAGTGGTTTATCAATTGGTACCACTACACTTACTTACTTATTACCTTCTGGTTGCTTCGTTACACAGCCGGTTACAGTAAATCCATTACCAACTAGGTTTACAATAATAGGTGGTGGTACTTATTGCTCTGGTGGTGTAGGCGTATCAATTGGTTTAAGTGGTTCTACAACAGGTATCAATTACCAGTTATTTAATGGTACAATTACATCCGGTACACCGTTTGCCGGTATTGGTGGTGCATTAGATTTTGGTTTGAAAACTGATGCAGGTAACTATACAGTTATAGCTACAAACCCTGCTACAGGTTGTTATCTTACAATGGCAGCGGTTGCTACAGTAAATGTCATTCTTACAGTTACACCTTCGGTTGTTATGAATTCAAGTACACCTGATTCTATCTGTGGAGGTACAAGTACTACCTATACAGCAATTCCGGTAAATGGTGGTTCATTACCAGTATTTGAGTGGACAGTAAATGGTGTATCAGTTGGCACAGGTGCTATCTCATATACCTATGCTCCTGCTACCGGTGATGTAGTGAAAATAGAAATGATTAGTAATGCTACATGTAGGACAGTAGATACAGTAATGGCTTCAAGGACAATGACTGTAACTCCTAATGGTACACCAACCATTAGTATTAGTGCAATGCCAGGTGATACAGTATGTAGCGGTAATCCGGTGAATTATTCATCAGTAGCTACATTTACGGGTTCGGCGCCTACTTATAGCTGGTTTGTAAATAGTGTTGCAGTATCAACTTTGCCATCATATGTTGATGTGCCTGTAGATAGTGAAATTGTTACCCTTGTAATGACAAGTAATTATCCATGTCGTTTGGCAAGTACAGTAACAAGTAATACATTGTTAATCCGTGCTTACCAGGAGTACATACCTACAGTATCAATCGTGGTAGCTCCTGGTTCAAGTATCCATACAGGCCAGGTTACTACCTTTACAAGTGTAGTTACTGATGCGGGTCCTAACCCAATGTACCAGTGGTTTAGGAACAGCACAATAATAGCAGGTGCAAGCACTTCAACTTATACTACATCTACATTGGCTAATAAGGATTCTATTAGCTGCGTAGTGAAAGGTACAGGTGAGTGTGGCCACGTATCATTCAACTCAATCATTATGAGAGTAACACCAGTTGGTGTGACTACAATTGATAATGGCTCTAACATTGAGCTATATCCTAACCCTAATAATGGTGCGTTTGAATTGAAGGGTAGCCTGAATTCAACAACAGATGAAAATGTAGTAATGGAAGTTACTAATATGCTGGGCCAGGTAGTTTATAAGGGTGCAATCAAATCAACAGGTGGTAAAATAAATGAGCAGATTGTATTAGGTGATAATCTGGTTAATGGAAATTACATCCTGACTATCAATTCTGAT
>CAIWHI010001003.1 GCA_903912435.1 uncultured Bacteroidota bacterium
AGTGATGAGCAGATTGCGGAATTATTGAAAGACAGTTCTTCAGAGGAAATTTATGAATACCGTAAGTCGAAAGGAATAATAAGAGTATTTAAGATGGTGGATACTTGCAGTGCTGAATTTGCTGCAAAGACACCTTATTTCTATTCCACCTTTGAAAAGCCACAACACTTATTTGAATGTAGTAAGCAAGAAGTTCCTGAAATATTAAGTAATGAAAGTTTAGTTTCTGCCAAGAAAAAGATTGTAGTCTTAGGGTCGGGGCCTAACAGGATAGGGCAGGGAATAGAATTTGATTATTGCTGTACACATGGATTGCTGGCAATAAGAGATTGTGGTTATGAATCAATAATGGTGAATTGTAATCCGGAGACAGTAAGTACAGATTTTGACATAGCTGATAAGCTGTATTTTGAACCTGTGTATTGGGAGCACCTATGGGAAATAATAGAACATGAACAACCTGATGGTGTAATAGTGCAACTTGGTGGACAGACTGCATTAAAACTTGCCCGCCGCCTGCATGAAAAAGGCATAAAAATAATAGGAACATCCTTTGACAATATGGATATAGCAGAGGACAGGGGCAGATTTAGTGATATGCTGAAGGAATTAGGTATCCCTTATCCTAATTATGGTACGGCCTACACAACAGATGAAGCAATAGAAGTAGCTAAAGAAGTTGGGTTCCCCGTATTGGTGCGGCCATCCTATGTATTGGGAGGCCAAAGAATGAGAATAGTAATCAATGATGAGGAACTGGAAAAGAGTGTAGTAAGCCTGTTAAAACATTTGCCTGGAAATAAAATATTGATTGACCATTTCCTGGATCGTTGCCAAGAGGCAGAAGTGGATGCAATATGTGATGGAGAAGAAGTACATATAATGGGAATAATGGAGCATATAGAACCAGCAGGTATTCATAGTGGAGATAGCCATGCTTTATTACCAGTTTTCAATCTTGGGCCACTAATAGTGGAAGAGATGAAAGATATAGCCAAGAAGATAGCTTTGGAGCTCAACATTATAGGACTGATAAATATTCAATTTGCGATAAAGGATGGTAAAGTCTATGTGATAGAAGCCAATCCGCGTGCAAGCCGAACAACACCCTTTATTGCAAAAGCATATAATATACCCTACTTAAATATTGCTACTAAGGTGATGCTGGGTGAACTAAAGCTTAAAGACCTGAAAATAGAGAAAAAACTGGATGGATTCGCAGTTAAAGTGCCAGTTTTTAGCTTCAATAAATTCCCCAATGTAAATAAGGAATTAGGTCCTGAAATGAAAAGTACAGGTGAGGCTATACAATTTATTAAAAATCTTAGAGACCCGTGGTTCAGGCAATTGTATAAGGAAAGAAGTATGCACCTGAGCAAATAATAATTTATACAACCAACTGAATAATATTTTCCAAAAGACCCATAACTATATGTTGTGGGTCTTTTGTTATACTCAAAATCCAAATATTCATTTATATTTGCTCAAACAGCACAATGAAAAACTACCTTATACTTTTAGTTTTCCCATTATTCTTTTTCACGAAGATAAATGCACAGATAACACTTAGCCAAAGTAATTATCCTTTGTCTGTATTGGGTGTAGATACACTAAAGAAAACAAATACGGGGACAATCTTTCCATTATTGGCACCAGCTACAAATGCAACCTGGGATATGAGTTCGCTTATGGATACCACACCTATTTATTATGATTATAGAGTAAGTTCCATCACTCATCAATATGCTGATAGCAACATTTATAAATTAATGAATTACAATTATCAGGGGAATGCCCAATTAGACATTGCAAATACTGGAATATTTGAATATGGTATCGATATTTTTAATTATAGCATTAGTTTATTTACGCTTACATCTGGTGCTACAGATAACCTTTCTATTCTTACCCAAAACATGATGTATTCAAGCCCGTTAACTATAATTAATTTTCCTGCAACATACGGTAATAATTGGGGTTCAGACTATTTCTCTGACTTGAATTATCAGTTATCAGTATCGGCCTGGGGATATAACCATGCTCCTGGATATAGAAGGAGCCACACAATAGAAAAGGACACTGTTACAGGATGGGGGAAAATGAGGGTAAAGAATTTTGCCGGACTACCGTCTTCATGGTTTGATGTGCTACAAGTACAAACGACAATAACAACCATAGATAGCTTTTTCCTGAATGGTGCTCCATTCAATCCTGCATATCTTTCTGCTTTTTTATTAACACAAGGAGCCAAAACGACGACTTATAAGCAGAATTATTACAGGATAGGGGAAGTAACCCCACTTGAGTCTGTTTTGTTTACAGATAGTACTTATGCACATCCCTATTCTGCAACGACCCATACACAAAGACTGGTGAATGTAGGTGTGGAGGATCTGGTAGAAAATCCGCTGGTTGTGTATCCTAATCCTGTTACTGGTAATTATATCAATGTAAAATTACCAATAAACGGACAGGAATGGAATTATGAATTAGTGGATATTAGTGGCAAAATTATTCAATCAGGTAAATTAAATGGCTCTCCAGGGATTACCCAAATAGAATTACTCAATGATGTGAATAATGGTGAGTATTTGTTAAAAATAAGTACCGGTAAAGAGCTCAGTTACATAGGGGAAATAACGATAGGCAGGTAAATTAATACCGGATAAGGATATTAAAATGAACAATCCACAAGAATCATTAAAAAACCTACCGAAGCTTGCTCTGTCTATACTGGTTATCTTGTTTATAGGTGGTATTGTGTTCTATAAAGAGCGAATATTATTTGCTGATTCTGCATATAAGACTTTTAATATAATCAATTACCGAATGTTTTCTGTGCCAGAAAGCAGGTATGGATCATTTATCTCGCAGGTAGTACCCTATGTAATGATGAGGATGCACTTATCTGCTAAGGCAATTATCAAAGCCTATGCAATTGGTTTTAACCTTTTTTATTTATTGATCGGTATAGTTCTTGTTTATAAGTTGCGTCAATATAGCCTTACAATCGTTATGGCCGCCTATTTTAGCCTATTTGTAAGCTCATCTTATTTCTGGCCGAATGATGAGGTTCACCAGGCCATAGCCTATGTATTTCTTTTTTTAGGGAGTACCTTTTATATGGGACGCAAAAAAACCAGGCCACTAGTGTTTTTACCTGTTTTTGTTATTTTGTTATTTCTCGCACTTTTCACCCACTTTATTGCAATAGTCCCCTTAGGGTTTTTGTGGGTTTATTTGTGGCTGGATAATACGCATTGGCCTTTTTCGAAGGGATGGTCAATTGGCTTGTCAGGTATAATTGTAGTGCTATTTCTACTTAAGTTTTGGCTTGCCCCAACATATGGTTATGATATCGCGAAGGTATATAGGGTTACCCATTTTTCATTGCAGGATATTATAGATGTATTTTCCAGTTCCATAGTTCAAACATTTTTTATTCGCTGTATTACTAATTATTGGGTAGCAATAATAGCATTTATGGCTGGGGTGGTAAGCCTTGTACTACAGAAACAAAGATTATTAGCTGCTTTTTCGGTGGTGTGCTTTATTGGATTTATTATAATTGTAGGACTAACTTATTCGGATATTTATGATTATCCGAATAATGTTTACCTCTTTCATATTGAAACCGAATGGGCTAGTTTGGGTATTATAGCAGCCACCCCTTTTGTTTATTCTGTGTTAGCCAGATTGAAACCTAAAATGGGATTATTAATACTAGGGATAATTTTTACAGTTAGGCTGGGATTCATTTATTCCTATTTGCCGGATTTCATTTGGAGAACAAATTTTAAGAAGGAAGTGATTATTCGAATGAAGAAAAAAGGAA
>CAIWHI010001004.1 GCA_903912435.1 uncultured Bacteroidota bacterium
AACCAATGATTTCTTCATTTACTTGTTGGATATGAGCACCAAGTGGTTTGCCACTTCTGATGCCCAGGACTTGTTTGAAGGCCGCGACCGCACCACTGGAAAAATAAAATGGACCGGTACCCGTGCCGACCTCATTTTAGGTTCCAACTCCGAACTCCGCGCACTAGCCGAAGTTTACGCTTTCGCCGATTCCCAGGAAAAATTCATCAACGACTTCGTTGCTGCCTGGACCAAGGTTTCAAACTTAGATAGGTTTGATTTGGTGTAAGGATTTGAGTTTGATATTTATTGAAACAGGCAGCTCCGGTGGGGCTGCCTGTTTTTTTTGATTCAACTTCTATTTTATCAAAGCCACTGGCGCGAGTGTTCCGATAGGATCACTCGCGTCTACATAAATAACCCGGTCTGTGACTGGCATTCAAAGTATCCAAGCTGAATTACAACTAAACCACAATAGAAAACAACTCCTAATAAAACGTTCTCTGGCGCGAGTGTTACGATAGGATCATGCAACAGTGACAGTCTTCCAACCGTCGTAGCTTTACCGATGTAGGCTTGCTTGGTCTGGATACTTGCAAGCGTCCACTGGCGAAATGAAGCAATGACGCTTCAAAGTAACAGGACGAAAAGGACGCTTACGACCAGAACCAGTTTGCAAAAAGGAAAAATCACAGTCCTTTGTGTGAATTTTATAAGTTCTAGCTTTAATTGTATAATTCTACCTGCCTCAATCCCCTGTAAATTTGCAAGGTGATTATTTTTGAACTTAATTCATCAATAAATGATCAATATTTAAGACCATTGTAAGATACTAATTGCTACATTACTTTATAGTCAAATAACATTTGACTATAAATGCGAAATGACCATAATGCCATTATTCAACCAACAAATACACTTATCATGACAGTATGTCCATTAGTTATTGGAGGACAAATTACACATAATGGCATATTAATGATCATCCAGCACATAAATCTTGAAACATGCTCTTGTGAATGTATCTATTACGACAAATGTTTGAAAAAATTCGGCTCTCTAAACATTTCCCACATTTGCTTTATTTGCAAAACAAAAATTCCTTAAACCTTTTCAGAACAAGGATTAGGCTGTTGTTTCACTTTCGGCTATTGTACATTGAATACCAGTCGCAGACTGGGTTATTTAGTAGACACGAGTGATCCTATCGGAACACTCGCGCCAGTGGCAAGGTATTGCCAGGATTGGGCTTTTGTTGTACTTTCGATTGTTGTACCTTGAATGCTAGTCGCAGACTGAGTTCTTTAATAGACACAAGTGATCCTATTGGAACACTCGCACCACTAAGCAACAACTAAAAAACACAAAAAACTATGCAGGAAATAAAACCGATCAACATCATGGATAAGTTTTCATTGTTTGACAAACAATGGACTCCCCATATAGTAGGCGAGCTCAATGGGCAATATGTGAAACTCTGCAAACTAAAAGACGACTTTGTTTGGCATAGCCACGAAAACGAAGATGAACTTTTCATGGTATTCAAAGGCACTCTTTTAATGGATTTCAGAGATGGGCGAACTGTTGAAATTAAGGAGGGTGAAATTCTAATAGTTCCCAAAGGTTTAGAACATAGACCCCATACCAATGGTGAAATAGTATTTAACTTGCTCTTTGAACCCAAAGCAACCCTACATACAGGTGATGTAGAAAGCGATATGACTGTAAAAGAGTTGGGGTGGATTTAGGCAAATTAGATACTACCAACTAAAATAATGTTGTTCGCTGATGTTCCTTAGGGACATCAGGAACTGCAAATAAAACTCATTCTTGGAAGGCCTTCATCTTCACCAAGCCCGATAAAGAACTAAAGCCATCTATAATTATTTTTCCTCTAATAAAAATTTAAGTTTAGCTAAAGTCTAATACACCAAATCCTCATACGCACTTTGCAACTCACTATAAGAGTGGTTGTCGTTTGCTGCCTTGGCCTGTTTCATACCTTCTTCGTAGGTGGCAATGGCCTCCGGGGTATGGCCGGTACGTTCCAATAGTTTGGCAAGGTGGTAATAGGTGGCTACATAGGTAGGATCATTTTTAAGATTGGTTTCAAAATGCAGGCGTGCATTGGCTTCATCACCTATCTTCACATATTCAAGAGCCATGGCATGATTCAAAAAACAATCGTTAGGAGATGCCTGTAAAAAGGCTTTTAGTTTCTCTATTCTATCAGACATAATGGTGCAAAATTAAAAATTTATCAGCATATCCTCACTTGACAATTCACAATAACCTGCCTTAAAAAATCAATATAAAAGGTATAGTGTTATATTCTTGCCCGCGTTGTCCCCCCCTCTCCATTTTCCGGCATGTCCGCCGTGGCGGAAGAGGGGCCAGTTGTGAGGCCACAAGGCATTTTAGCCAAATAAAAGGCACAAATAAAAAGAGGCTGTCTCGGACTTTCGAGACAGCCTCTTTTACAAATAGTCATATACGATATAATTACTTAGCAATAAGCAATCTGGTTGTCAGCTTATTATTCTGTGAATTATTGTCATTAAAGATTACCGTATACACCCCATTGGCCAATGAGGCAACATTGATACGGGCATGCGGTGCATTGCAATCGGTAGAAGATACTACCCTACCCAAAGCATCAACAACCTTTAGCGTACCCATCACCTGCTGGTAACCGGTAAGATCTATATTTACTACATCTTGAGCTGGGTTTGGATAGGCATCAATGCTCATTTCGCCTTCATTTACATTGGTTACACCATTGCTAGGCGCGCTGCTTGTATAGAAATACTGGGTAAATCCGCATCCGAAATCATTGTTATAAGTTCCAGAATAGTTATACCCATGCATATTGATATTTACATTTGCATTAAGTTTCCTTACATTAAAGTAACCGGCACTAACACCACCCACCTGATCCCATACCCACCAATGCAGGCCATCACAACTGCTGTCTGTAAGTACTAGTTTGTAGCAACCAGTTGGCAGCTTAACTGTATCTGCATAACTCTTGCTTATAATTGCATCGGTACGTTTAGCTACCACATTACCGTTCATATCAAAAATCTGCCATGCAGTTTCACTCAAATTGCTGGTAGATGATATAGCTTCACTATTGGTTAAGAAAAATATTCTGAACGATGATGGCCATAGTGGTGCAGCATAAAAACGGGTATGCATAATATTATTTGTACTATCCGCATCCCTGTTGCCATTCACATTGGTGATTTTGGCAGTAAACTTATATGATATGGTATCACCCGCCATAGTATTCAGGCGATGCATTGCAGGCAATGTAATATCGGTTTCTTCAAAGGTTTTGAGCCTACCCACCCAGGTATACACCTGCGTAAGCGAATCCTGTACACCATAAATAATCCTTATCGAATCTATAGTAGCAGCCCCTCTGTTCTTTACATGAATCACCGGGGTGCCACACATAGGGTTTTCCCTCCAGTGGTTATTATCATTGTTAGGTGCCACTATCTGTTCAATAGATGCATCAAGGGTTTTCTTTAATCCGCCGTAATAAAATAAGGTAGCCTCTGTGGTATAACTGGCACCACCATTACCTATATAAGGCTCAAACTGTAAACCATAAGAGTAGTTATTTCCTGCAAAGATGTTCCTCATTTTATGGCGTTGGGAATAAACCATTGCACCAGGGCACCAGTTGGCACGCTCATAAAGCCAGGTGCCAGATTGTGGGTACAATTCATTCAGACCACAGTTTGAACGCCATACACGGTAACTATCAATCTTTACCCCATTTTCATAAACATAGTAGCTATGCGAGCAAAACTCATTGCAATTATTAGGATCTGACCCATGACCCGAAATGGTGAATTTAAGTTCGGCATCTTTGGCTGCATCAGGGGCCACGTCTGTAAAAACCGGAAAATGCGTATTGATATCCCTGGTACCACTATGTGTTGTATCGCCATAGCTATAGCTGCCACCCCAAAGCCTTTTAATGCCTACTACCTCCCTATCAGGCGCGCCCTCAATAAAGGCAAATCGTACATTAGCAGTAAATCCGCCTGAATATCCCGAATAAAGCACCCTGATGGTGGCGGTATCGTGAAGTAATTTAGCATAGTCTGTAACCTCATATACATAATTCTGAGTCCAGGTAAATGGGGTACGTGGTGCGCCACCATTGGCATATGGGGTTATTAACCTACCCAGTTCCAGTGTAGGCCCACCGGGAATCATCAGGTAGTTCATTACTGTATAGTCCCAATCACCACAATAAGTAGGACTCCCGGGGCAAACATACTTACCTAATGTAAAAATCATATAAATGCTTCTATAGGATTTACCAGCAGGGGGAAATACCACAGTAGAATCATAATTGCCATACCATTGTAACTGGTTCACATTAGCCTGAACCCAGGTAGTATCTCCCGGCGCAGCATGTGAGGTGAAATTCAACGCCATTACAAGACCCAGAAAGCCTAAAAATTTCTTCATTATGTTATGTTTATATTAAGAGGTAAAGATAGAATATTGTTGTTAGAAAATTCATGCATAGCAGGTATTACCATCATTTGACAAAACGGTAGGTAATTGTAAATGGTGAATTATTAATAGTAAATGTTTTGATCCTCATTTTTTCTGAATCTTCGCATTTAATATTTTTAAGGTTTGCTCTGTTGAAAGCAATTTCTTGTCTTTATATAATTGCAAATTTAAATTATATTTATGCAAACCTGAATCGTATTGTAATCTCCCAATTCTTTGATTTAAACTTATTGAATCACCTTTATGAACAAATGTAGAATCCAAATTTACATAAGCCCAGACCAGATCTTTATTTTTTATTAAGACAATATAGCTATTAACTACTTGAAAATCACGTAGTACACGACCATTCACTGAAGAATATACATAAGTTGAATCAGAAGTAATATCTATTCCTTTTTTAGGATTATTAACAAGGAAGTTATCATTAGCTAGTTTGTTGACTTTGGTAATACCCGAAATAGGAGGTTTATTGATACGGTATGTTTGGGATATTGAATCTCCGAACATGCCAAATATCAATCCCAAAACAAAAACAATTCTTAATGTAGCCATAAACTAAACCAACTCCCAATCCTCTTTATACAATTCAAAAACTAGCTCACCATTTGGTTTTACCCCTTTTTCCTTCCATCCCTTTTTTCTGTAAAAAGATTCAGCCCTTGTACCTTTACCAGTACTGAGCCAAACGGCATGGGAAGTTTGGCTAAAGTACCAGTCCATCATTGTTTTGTGTAGTGCAGACCCAATACCATGCTCTTCAAATTCAGGCCTAAGAAACAAAGCCCAAACACTATAATCCTGCAAGTCAACAATGGCAAAACCAGATAAAAGGCCATTCCCCATATCACACACCCACCCTTTACCTCTTCGTGTTAGGTAGTTGATACAATCAGCCTCCGTTACCAAATCCCTATTGCTCAGTACATTTTCCTTCACACTAAACCTTATATCAAATATTTGACCCAAATCATCTATTATTGCATCACGTATAATCATAAAATAGAACGAGTATTACACCTTTACATCTGAATTCAAAGATACCCTATATGTTTTAAAAATGGAAAAATTAAAATATTAGACCATGTCTTTTACAGTAATCCATCTCTGATAACAAGACCTATAAATTACTCCATCAAAATCCAAATCAGGAAATGACTATTTACTAAATACCATACAAAACACGTCTTTCTACTTTCTTTTTTCTACTTTCTACTTAAAAATATACCTTTGAAAAATGACCAACTACGAAATAGCCGACCACTTCTCCCTCCTATCCAAGTTAATGGATATTCATGGGGAAAACAGTTTTAAGTCAAAGTCTTATAGTATAGCAGCATTCAATATAGAACGCTTGCCTGTAGAAATTACAACTATGGATGATGCAGGACTGTTTGCAGTAAAAGGTATTGGTGAGTCTATGGGCAAGAAAATAAGGGAATTGCTGGTAACAGGTAAGCTGCCCCAGCTAGAATTATTGATTGCCGACACCCCTCCGGGCATTATGGATATGCTGCATATAAAAGGCCTTGGCCCTAAAAAGATTGCAGACATCTGGAATATCCTGGGCATTGAGTCGCTAGGAGAATTGGAATATGCCTGCAATGAAAACCGCCTGGTATCTCTAAAAGGTTTCGGCACCAAGACACAGGAAAGTGTGTTGCAAAACATAGTTTACTTCAAGCAAAACCTGGGTTTCCATTTATGGGCTGAGGTAGAGTTGCTGGCCAATAATATCGTAAGTCAACTGACTAAAAACTACCCCGATGATTTAAGCTCGCTAACAGGTGAGGTACGTAGACATTGCGAAACAGTGGAATTCATAGACATTGTGTGTACACTCGATGAAGAACAACTAAAAAATGAATTCTCCTCAATTGCAGATACTACTTATGAATTATTAGCTGATGGCCGCCTGGTGGTAAAAATGCCCGGTCAGCCAAGGTTGCGTATTTTAATGGTAGGAATTGACAATTTTTATGTGGAACTATTTGCAAGCACTGGTTCCCAGGAATTTATGGAAGCCTTCACTAATAATTTTAGCATTCCCGAGGGCGTAGAAAGTGAAGAAGAAATTTTCGAAGAAAATGGATTAGCATTCATTCCGGCTTATAGAAGAGAAACGGCAGGCATTCTCAAAAAAGCAGAAACGGGTGAACTAAACGAAGTGATACAACCATCTGATATCAAGGCAATAATACACTCCCACTCTACCTGGAGCGATGGTCAGAACACCATTGAACAGATGGCCAAAGCTGCCAAAAACCTTGGACTAGAATACCTCGTCATCAGTGATCACTCCCAAACCGCATTCTATGCCGGCGGCCTAAAGCCCGAGCAGATTGCAGCACAGCATAGTGAGATAGATGAACTAAATGCGAAGCTAGCACCATTCAAAATTTTCAAGAGCATTGAATCAGATATATTGGGCGATGGTAGTCTTGATTACAACACGCAGATTCTGAACACCTTCGATATAATTATTGCTAGTGTTCATAGCAACCTTAAGATGACCGAAGATAAGGCTATGGACAGGGTACTTACTGCTATTAAAAATCCTTACACCTCCATCTTAGGCCACCCAACAGGACGATTATTATTAAGCCGAAAGGGCTACCCTCTTGACCATAAAAAAGTTATAGATACTTGTGCCGAACATAATGTTGTAATAGAAATAAACGCCCATCCCCGTAGGTTAGACCTCGATTGGCGCTGGATTGAGTATGCCATTGAAAAAGGAGTGGTATTATCTATAGACCCAGATGCCCACGCCATTGAAGGTTATCACGACACCTATTATGGTACCCTTATAGCCCAAAAAGGTGGACTAACTGCCAAAGGCAACCTAAGCAGTTATTCTTTAGCTGAGTTTGAAGCTTTTTTGGCCATTCAAAAGAAGAAAAGAGGGTAAAACGTTTATAAAATAAAGCCCATTTACTTAAACTTCTTAAAATAGAACAACAGAAATACACTGAATAGTGCTGCAATAACCAGCATAGGGCTCTCGTATATCTGGTTCAGTTTATGATTGTAAATAGCCAAATAGACAGCCGCATCAACTATGGTAAGACATATATAACCCAATGCCCCCCATTTACGCAAATCGCACGCCCCTACCCAGAATACTGTATAGGCAAGTAACCACGCCGCCCCCAGCCATTCAATACCAGGGAATGGGGAATAATGGTCGGACCAAATTATATATATTGTTAGGACAACATGAAAAAGCCCAACCAAAGGGAATAACATGGGTGGCTTCCTCACCAAATCAACTATCAATGTTTTTATACTGCGCAAATTCTTTGTTTTAATATTTACTACCTTCTATGGAAGCTTACCCTTATAAACCTTTGCGCAAAGATAGGGAACGAAGACAGGATAAAATTGGATGTCTTAATTTATTAACTCTTATAAAGGCCTTCTATTTCCTCAATGCTCAAACCAGTTAAGTCTGATATATCATTGATATCCATTCCCTTATTCAAACATTTCCTAGCAATTTCTTTGGCATTTTGTTTCACCTTGTCTCTAGCAAATTCAATTTTATTCTCTTCACCTATCTGAATCCCTTTTTCAATACCCTTCAATTCTCCGGCTGTAATGTTAGATTCTAATACAGTCTCATTATCACGCCAATTAGATAAATCCCTTTCATATTCCCTCCTTTCTTCTTTGGTCAATTTTAGTAAATCCAGCTTTTCCCTGGCCTCAATAAGCCCCTTTGCCTTGGTGCCATCCTGCACCTTTTCAGTCTTTAGGAATTGTATCCATTCGTCAAGTGTATTTTTTGCAACCTTGTCAAACTTGTTTACCCTAATGATATAGTATTCGGGATATATTTTGTCAATCAATTCGGTCTTATAAACTAATTGTTCCTGATTCGAGAGGTTTAGGACATCATGATTGT
>CAIWHI010001005.1 GCA_903912435.1 uncultured Bacteroidota bacterium
TAGTAACTGTATCATTGGTAAGTGATAAAAAGTACTCTTCAAGCGAATGTTTCGACCTTATTTCAAGCACATCAATATTTTGGGCCACCAGCCATCTGTTGAGGGCCGGGGTATTAGCAGGGTTCATTTTAAAAGTGATGAGCCTGTCTTCAATTGTCTTTATTGTTTTTTGCCATTCAGATGCGGCCAGCTTGCCTTTAATAGATGCATCCTTATTGGTGATTACTTCCACCAGTGTCTCATCGGGATTCAGCAGGCTGCCCACAGCCCCTTCCACCACTTTGTGACCCTTGTGAATAATAATCATGCGGGTAGCCATTTGTTCAATCTCGGCTAATAAGTGGCTCGATATCAGGATGGTTTTGCCATGGTCTTTACTTAGTGAAACTATGAGTTGCCTCATTTCGGCAATGCCCTGTGGGTCAAGGCCATTGGTAGGTTCGTCAAGAATCAGCAAGTCGGGCTGGTGAACGAGGGCTATGGCAATGCCCAATCTTTGCTTCATGCCTTGTGAATAAGCCTTTACCTTGTCTTTCTCCCTGCCTTTTAGGCCCACCACTTCCAGCACCTCGTGCAGGCGGCTGGTGGGGATTTTGCCACCGCTTAGGGCTGCGAAAATCTTTAGGTTGTCCCAGCCGCTAAGGTAGCCATACATATCGGGCCGCTCAATGATGGCACCAATACTACTCAGCAGGTCGCGGCGGCCATTGTTAAACTCGTTGCCATTGATGAGGATACTGCCACTATCGGGGAAAATAAGGCCCAGCAACATGCGCATGGTAGTGCTCTTGCCAGCCCCGTTTTGCCCCAGGAAACCATATACATCGCCCCGCCCTATAGAAAATGAAAGCTTGTCAACTGCCTTGAAATCCTTGAAGGATTTTGAAAGTTCATGCGTTTCAATAATTGGTGTCAAAATCAATGAATTAGAATGCAAAGTAACGACTAATAGAGGTAGCAGAATGTGAAACCATGTTAATAAGCATAGTGAAAGCTATCATAATTTTTGATAGGTGGATTTGGGGGATGGGTGGCTCTAAGGTTTTGGACGAATCGTCCGCTTCGTCCTATTATGTTGAATTGTCGCTTCAATTCCCAGACGAGGACGAATTCGCGAGTCAGAAAAATCAATTCTTCTGGAATTTTTTCTACTTTAGTAGGTACTGGATTTGCTCAATACAATGGTGATGGAGGAAGATCTGATACTTCTATGATATGAGGTGTATTTGATGTGTGTAGTGATCATGCTGGAAATGTATATATTGCAGATGAAGCTAATGGTAGATTTAGAAAAATTGATACATTTGGAATAATTCAAACCATTGCTGGAAATGGTATTGCTGGTTATTCTGGTGATGAAGGCTTGCGATTAATTGTAATATTACACCACATTATATTTCCTGAGATAAATTTGGAAATTTGTATACTTATGATATTTATGAAAATAAGGTTAGAATCATTTATACAAATGGTCTTATTGATTTATTAGCTGGTAATGGTATTGCTGGTTTTAGTGGAGATGGTGGGTTGGCTATTTCAGCTAGTCTAAAAGGGCCTCATAAGATTGCTTTAGACACATGTAATAATCCTTATTTAAGCGATTTGAATAATTATCGCTTTAGAAAATTAAGTTATTCTCATTGTAATTACCTTGAAGTTGAAGATTCTCCACAGAACAATACCACCACCATTCACCCCAATACCACCACCTCAACCCTCCAAATAGACAACATAAAAGCCATTACTCAATACCATCTCTATTCTATGCTAGGGTCAAGCCTAATGCAAGGCACACTAAAGCCAGGCAATAATACCCTGCAAATGGATGCTCTAGAACAGGGCATCTATATGCTGGCACTAATAGATGAGGAGGGGCAGAAAACAGTGCATAAAATTGTGAAACAATAAGTAACTATACCTGAAAATGAAAATAATCTTCCAGATAGATGGCGGAATAGGTGTAAATTGGATTTTGATTTATTAAAACACTAAGAAGCAGGATATGTATAAATTTTGTTTCGCAAGCGGGACGCTTGCAGGAAAACAGACCAAACGAAAAGCTTGGACTAGTGGAGGAAGTGCCTAGCCTCAACTCTAAAAAACCTCAATAACAATATTTGTAACTTAAAACAAAACATCACAGAACAATGAAAATTAAGCAGCTAAAACTCTATACCACTAAACTCAAAGAAGAGTTTGATTTTTATACCAACACTATAGGGTTTGAATTAATCAAGAAGACGGATGACTTATTTACAATTAGGATTGGCTGGAGTCTTTTGTCCTTTGAAAAATCAGACAAGGAGCATAAATACCATTACTGCTTTTTAATACCCTCTAACAAATTGAGTGAAGCACTGAATTGGATGGAGAAAAGAATAGAAATAATTGATATCGACAATGGACAAAAAACTGTGAATTTTGAAAGTTGGAATGCAGATTCATTTTACTTTTATGATGCAAGTGGCAATATAGCTGAGTTTATTGTTCGCTACGATTTAAAAAATGATAGCGATGGTGAATTTGATATTTCAAATGTATTGTGTGTAAATGAAATTGGGTTGCCGGGTGAAAATATAGTAAAAGTAAACGACCAATTGAAATTAGAAATTGGCACAGCTGCCTGGAAAGGAGATACTCTAAGATTTGGAACAATAGGTGA
>CAIWHI010001006.1 GCA_903912435.1 uncultured Bacteroidota bacterium
CCTTCTTTTAATCCTTTTTCTTTACCTTCTTTTAATCCTTTTTCTTTACCTTCTTTTAATCCTTTTTCTTTACCTTCTTTTAATGCATCAGTTTTTGCAGTATCCATTATGGCATACCAATCCCGCATAGGTTTTAAGCTTAATTGATAATTCACATAATCGTCATAGCTTAATTTCGATAATTGAGCCTTTTCAAGGGCTTCAATGAATACTACTTCGTGAATGAAAATTTCGGGTATACTCTGGAAATCCTCGGTGTTTTTTATGAAATAGAGCCACTTGTCCTGCCTTGTAACTAATTCTCTTTCTGTTTTATTGAAATTAGGTATTTCAATATAGATGTAGGTAAGGTTATCATAAAAAGTCTTACCCTCACTATTGCGCAATTTTATTTCATGAATCACCTGTTTTTTTTCAGACTCATTTGCATAATCGCCAAAAACAAAATCTAAAATACCTATACAATAAACAGCCTTTAGGTTGTAATTCCAGTCCCCCTTTTCAGCCTGTTCAATTATAGGAAAGGTAGAATAATAAATGGTTCTTTCTTTGAAGAAATTTTGTTTCGACTTTTGTAATTCTACTATAAATCTTTCACCTTTTTCATTTTGGCAATAAATGTCAAATACAGCTTTTCTTTCTTTTTCTACATGCGAAAGCTGCTCTGTGTTTTTGAAAGTAAGGTCTTTTATTTGTGCCTCTGGGGGGAGAATAGAGTTAAGAAAATCTATCAGGAGGGTTTTATTTGCCTCCTCACCAAAGATTTTTTTAAACCCAAAATCACTAAAGAGATTTACTTATTTCGCTTTCATGTTTTCAGAATATCTTCCTGCAAAGCTACTATTATTTAATTAAATTGTCATAATCCGCGCCTATTATGGTTTTTAGCCGATTTTTTGACTAAAAAAATCCTCATTTTCTTTGTGTTTCTGATATAAATAGCTATTTTTCGTTTTTATTTCACAACCCATGTTTATGAGTGAGGAGAACTGTATGTATACAAGACCCAACACCCATCATAATATTAATTCACATACTACAATGAGAATACTCTTTTTCATTAGTTTATTTCTATCACCATTACTCACTTTTGCCAGGCCATCTACTACTAATAGCCTGCCATCATTTGTAAATGGGACTTCCCAAACAGTCTCTTTTTGCGAAAATGCATTAGCTACACCAATCAATGCACAACTTGCTGTTAATGATGCTGATACTGGACAAACTGAAACCTGGACTATAACAACAGCTCCAGCTCATGGTACACTTTCTGGCTTTGTTGCAACACTCACTTCAACAGGTGCCACTTTAACTCCTGGTGGACTTACCTATACACCCGCTCCGGGTTACAGTGGTACAGATGTTTTCACTATTCAGATCAGCGATGGTATTGCTGTATCTACTACAACACTTAATGTAACCATATTCCCAATACCGAACGCTGGTACTATCAGCGGAGTAGCTAATTTATGTGCAGGTTCATCCACTACTTTTACTACTACAGGTAGTGGTGGTGCATGGTCAAGTAACAATTTGCTAGCTGCAAGGGTAGGTACATCTTCTGGTATTGTTACCGGTATTGCAGCAGGTGCAGCAGTTATTTCCTATTCAGTTACTAATTCTTGTGGCACTGTAGTTGCTACATCGCCTGTTACTGTTGGTTTGGGTTCTTTAGGCGCTATTACAGGCACAACAAGTATATGTGAATTGGCTACTTCAACTCTTACCAATGCTACTGCCGGTGGTAACTGGACTTCTTCAAATACCTCAGTAGCTACTATAGGTGCTTCAGATGGTTTATTGACCGGAGTTAGTGCTGGTACTGCAACTATCGTTTATTCTGCGTCAATTAGTTGTGGATTAGCATCGGTTAGTACAGTAGCACGCATTAGCCCATTTGCTGATGCCGGTACAATTACGGGTACTTCTAATATTTGTTCAGGTTCTTTTACAATGCTCTCTAGC
>CAIWHI010001007.1 GCA_903912435.1 uncultured Bacteroidota bacterium
CCATAATCCTTGCAATATAAATACCTGCAGGTAGGTTGCTAATATCAAAATTGGTTTTATTATCCAGAATTGGGCATGATTTTACTACCTGACCTAAATTATTAAGTAGGGTCATTTGTCCAGAATGAACTATTCCTGAAATGTTTAATGTTAGAGAGTTTTGTGCAGGGTTAGGGGAAATTTCTACTTGTTCATTTTCTGAAATATTACTTACACCTTCAGGAATTATTAACAAAGCCCCAATAGATGTGTCAGAACAACCAGCATCAGTATATATAATACATCTATAATTGTTGTAATCCATAGTAGTGCTTACAGGATTAATATTTAGGCTATCTGTATTTACACCGGAATATGGGCCTGAATTGGTTAAATTAATGTAGCCTGTTCCCGTATTTCTTTGCCACTGGTAATAAGGTGCGGTAATAGTACCCCTACAGGTAAATATTGCAACACCCCCAACCGATGTATGACATGTAGATGGTTGTAGGGTAACCACACCACAAGTATCTCCATATTGGCTTATTTCAGAATCGGCTAGTGCTCGGTTATAAATGCGTATGTCATCTATAATGCCATGGAATGCATAGGGATATCCTCCGGCTGCGTCGAAAGTGGAGAATCCTATAGATAAGCTGTCTGTACTCGTTCCGAAATAACCACTGCCGGTATAAATGTTAGTGTTTTTCAGGGTGTCATTGACAAATACTTTATATTTTACACCATCCCATGTAATGATGATTTTATACCAAGTGTCTTCGGACATCTGGGGGGAATATCTCCATGTAGTACTTGAAGAATTATTGCATAGTCCTGCGGTTGCGCAAAAAACATTTTTAGTAGTGTCAAAATGGGCGCAATTATCAGAATCATAAGCGTTATCGCCGAATTCAAATGCGAAATTCCCAGGCCTATTATCACCATACCCTCTTTTGAAAATAGTATTCAATTGGCATCTGCCAGTGTAGAAACTTGCTACTTTGAGAGTTGCGCAAAAACTGTAATTGGTAAAATTAAATTCGGGCGAATAGGGGACAGAAATATAACTGGTTGTACCATCGAAATAATAAGCTGTATTTGGTGTTCCCGAGATGCCAGTAGCTGGTGTTACGTGGTATAGATTGCCATTGTGGCCATGTCCCGAAGCATCGCTTCCGGTATTATTCAAGTTCCAATGTGCAACAAGTCCAACTGACCCTTGGCCGTAACCTGAAATTGAAGCTATGATCAAAGTGATAAAGAGAAGGTTTTTCATAATAGTTATGTTCTAGTATCAGAGTTATATGAAGTGCGTTTGGTGACCAAATATATTTATTGCTTTTATTATAAACAAGTAATTTATTTTGCTTTAAGTTCAAATGGTAACCAGTGCCACTTTGGTAACAGCATCAATTTTTATTATTGACCCGTGATTTAAATCAGGCTGGTTCTCATTTGAAAATTCGGTGTATAAGCTTAGCTTTGCAAATCCTTAAGGTGTTTACTTAGTAATCAGACACAAATGATGAATCTTCTATTGCAGGCGGCTGATTTAAATAAGCCAATGAATTATTTCCCCATTGCGCTGCAATTAGCGGTAGCCATTGGTTTTGTTATAGTTATGGTTTTGGGCTCCTACCTTTTAGGCCCGAAAAGGAAAACCAAGGACAAGTTGATCAATTTCGAAAGTGGTATCCCTTCAGTAGGTAATGCAAGGCAGCCAATGGGTATTAAGTACTTCCTGGTAGCTATTTTGTTCGTTCTGTTTGATGTGGAAGTTATTTTCTTCTATCCATATGCGGTTAATTTCAAGTTTTTGGGCAAGGATGGGTTTATAGAAGTTGTTTTATTTGTTGCATTTTTCTTGTGTGGCTTTATTTATATCGTTAAGAAAGGTGCACTTGATTGGGAGGATTAATTGCAGATTTTTGAATGAATAGTTCTTTTGTTAAATAAAATTACTTCAAAAAGAAAGTAGAAGCTATTATTTTATGTCAAGACCGGTTCAATATAATACAAAGGTGAAGTTGGCGGATATTCCTGAGGGCTATTCCGGAGAGGGTTTTATGTCAACGTCTTTAGATAAAATTGTGGGCCTTGCCCGCAAAAACTCTTTATGGCCATTACCATTCGCTACATCTTGCTGTGGTATTGAGTTTATGGCTACCATGGGTTCTAACTACGACCTTGGCCGCTTTGGTGCAGAGCGTATGGGTTTCACTCCCCGCCAGTGCGATGTATTGTTAGTGGCAGGTACTATTGCCAAAAAAATGGCTCCTGTATTAAGGCAGGTTTATTTGCAAATGGCTGAGCCTCGCTGGGTAATTGCCATTGGTGCATGCGCCAGCAGTGGTGGAATATTCGATTCTTATTCTGTATTGCAGGGTATTGACCAG
>CAIWHI010001008.1 GCA_903912435.1 uncultured Bacteroidota bacterium
CATCATTCATTCTCACTCCACCTGGTACAGAAGTAAAATTATGGGTATGTTCCCATAATTTATAAGGTCCTTTCATTTGGTTATCTATAAAAGTATTTGGTTCCATTACCCAGGTTATACCTGTCTTCCAGCGTAGTGGAATTGAGAATAGCGGCTTCACTATATAATCAATTTCCATACCTGTATATATTGGTTCACCATTAAACTTAGTCAATACCACAAAACCTAATTCAGTCGGAGTGATTTTAGCTAAATTAGCCGGTGATGAAAAGAAATCCCATGCCTCTTTGATGGTAATAGGTAAATACTGCTCCTTACTTAAATGATGTATGGCCATTTCTAGTTTTTTTTACAAAAATTTTATCCTGATAATCTCTAATGCACAATTTGAACCACTCTGTATATTTCTTTGGATGACCTAACATATCATGCAGCAGTTCTTCACTGGTCACGTACTTAAATTCCTCAACCTCTTCTTTATTTATGTGAGGTAAAGCATTGCTGTGGCCTATAAACACATGGTCGAATTCGTATTCGGTAAGCCCATTGTCGAACTTAGCCTTATAAACAAAACTAAATACCTCTTCAATTTCGCAAGCCATACCCATTTCCTCCTGCAACCTGCGCAATGCCGCATCTTTTATATCTTCTGATGGACGAGGGTGGCTACAACACGAATTAGTCCATAATCCACCAGAATGGTATTTATCCAGATTCCTTCTTTGCAACAACATCCTCCCCTTATCATCAAATATAAATACAGAGAAAGCCCTGTGCAACATGCCGTAAATATGTGCCTCCAATTTAGGCATCACCCCTAGCTCCTTATCATTCTCGTCAACTAAAACAACATGCTCAATCATTTAATAATATTTTTTCGTCTCTGCTACAATTCCCATGGTTCCATATATACTGATGAATCCTTTGTTTAAGGTCGGCATCACCTATTGTGGAATATTTTCTTATTATGTACTTCTTGTCTACTTTTTTTTCCTGGTAATAACACAATATCGCAGGAACATTAGTCTGTATACAAAATCTCAAAAATCTCAACTCTATATTCGTCGTATCTTCATGAATTGCCTTTTCCAATAACTCCTTACCAAGTCTGAATGCATTCCATTTATTGTAGGGATTAGTACAATACTTTGCACTTACAATTTCTGCCACACCTCTATACCCTCTTAATAATGGGTCTGAATTAATATCTAATTGAGCAACCGCTTTCAAAAATTTCCGCGAAAATACATCATCAGTTGTGGCTCTGTAATATAAATTTCTTAATTCTATTATTCCCGTATAAGTTGCCAAAGAACTAAATGAACAAATTACAAAAATCACAATAAGCAACAACCTCATAACATATTCAATTGATGCCTTACCATAGATTTAAACATAAGTCCAATTTTTATATGGTCGGGTATTCTTATCCTGGCATTCAAAACCATCTCCGGTGGTGTGTTTCTTATCATCAAAAATAACTTTCGGTAATAATAGTAGGCCAAATATACCCCACGCCTGGCTGGTTTAGGTAATAACTTAATACCCCTGAGTGCTTCCTTAAAATCAGCTTCTATATCAGCTTGTATCTGTTCCTTTTCAGTATTTGTAAAACTGGCAAAATTGATTCCCGGAAAATAAGTGCGGCCAAGTACCTGATAATCAGCATTAATGTCCCTCAGAAAATTTACTTTTTGGAAAGCGGCCCCAAGCTTCATTGCCGAGTGCTTAAGTTTCACATAGAGCTCATTATCGTTCTCCACAAATACCCTGAGGCACATTAAGCCGACTACCTCTGCCGAACCAAAAATATATTCGTTATAAGACTCTTTACTATGCTCAGTTTTATTTAAATCAGTCTCCATACTATGGAAGAATCCCTCTATAAGTTCCTTTTCAATATGGTATTTGTTTACCACCTCCTGAAAACTATTCAAAATTGGGTTTAAACTTATTCCACGCTCAATTGCCTTCCAGGTTTCTTCCTTAAAATCTTGAAGAAGAGCTGCCTTATCATAAGTGTGAAATGAATCTACAATCTCATCAGCAAAACGTACAAAACCATAAATAGAATAGACCGGCCCACGAAGATGTGAACCCAAAAATCCAATACCCAATGAAAAGCTGGTACTGTATGCTTTCGTGGTGAGCACACTACAAGCCTGGGAAACATCATCAAATATTTTCTTCATAATGGTTAATTTAAATATTCATTTAATTGCTCAGCAGCTACCTGACCAGAAACGAGTGCAGGGGGTACTCCTGGGCCGGGAACAGTAAGCTGTCCAGCATAAAAAATATTTTTCACTTTTTTATTTTTCATCGAGGGCTTCAAAACCGCCGTCTGAGCCAGGGTATTGGCCAATCCATAGGCATTGCCCTTATAGGCATTATAATCAGCTACAAAATCGTTAATACAATAGCTTCTTTTGTACACAATATGAGACTTTATACTATCACCGCATATATGTTCCATCCGCTTGATGATTTTCTCAAAATACTCATTACGTATTTCTTCAGTATCAGTTAGCCCTGGTGCAATCGGTATCAATAAGAAGAGGTTTTCCATTCCCTCCGGAGCTACCTTATCATCAGTTTTTGATGGACAACATACATAGAACAAGGGATTATTAGGCCATTTTGGAGTTTCGTAAATCTCTCTTGCATGGTCGTCTGATGGTGTATCAAAAAACAAATTATGATGCTCCAGCTTATTAATCTTCTTATTAACTCCTATATAAAAAATGAGGCAAGAAGGTGCAAATGTCTTTTTTTGCCAATAGTTTTCATCATAATTTCTAAACTGCTCATCGAGCAACTTAGTTTCAATATGATGGTAATCTCCACTTGCTACGATGCCATCTGTTTGAAAAATACCTTTGGACGTATTTAATATTTTTGCCCTCTTATCTGAAATGTTGATTTTCTTCACCTCGCAATCAGTTACAAAATCTACACCCAAATCCAGGGCCAGGCTTTCCATCGCCTTTACAATTTCCACCATACCTCCCTTTGGGTACCATGTACCCAATGACAAGGCTGCATAATTCATCAAACTATACAATGCTGGTATCTGATTGGCCATAGCTCCCAAAAACAGTACAGGGAACTCCATTAGTAAAACAAGGCGCTCATTTTTGAAAAAACTCCGCACATAACTGCTTACCGACTTAAACATATGTAGTTTGGTAGCACCGCTTATCACCTCCCAGTTGGCAAACTCCAGCCATGAAAAAGAAGGCTTGTAGATTAACTGCTGCATGCCCACCTTATACTTAAACTCCCCTTCTGCCAGAAATTTACGCAACTGTTCGGCACTACCCTTTTCTATACTTTCAAATAATGTATAGATATCTTCAGTTTTGGCTGGAACTTTGATTACATCATCCTTGCCGAAAAACATTTGGAAACCAGGGTCCAATTGCTCGAGCTCATAATAATTAGAACTAGTTTTTCCAAACTGCTTGAAGAAATTCTCGAAAATATCGGGCATCCAGTACCAGCTAGGCCCCATATCAAATAAAAAGCCCTCCGCCTCAAACATTCGCGCACGGCCACCTATCGAACTGTTTTTCTCGAATACTGTGACCTGATGACCCTGCTGAGCAAGGAAACAAGCTGTTGACAAGCCAGAAAAACCACTACCTATAACCGATACCTTCGCCAAGTTTTGTTTTTATTTTTCACTATTTATTTAAACAACTTTACAATAAAGTTACACCTTTAAATCCTATAAATAAGCTATTAAGTCATGTACACTTGTTAGGTACGTAACAGTTTTAAATTTAGCTTTTGAAGAATACAATAATTCCTTATTTCCGGCTATCAGAATCTTTGCATTTGGGCTGCTTTTAGCAAATGTTTTCAATTGAGAATCAATTTCAGCCGATGGGCGTGCAGCCACATAAAACGTCAGTATATAATCAGGCTTAAGCAAGCCGGAAATTTTCACAATATTTTCTGTGGGCACATTCTGGCCAAGGTATAATGCGTCGTACCCTTTTGACCTTATGACATAACTCGAGAACAACAACCCAATTTCATGCCATTCACCTTCAGGTAAAAATAACAAGAATTTTTGTCCCTGAACACTAGCAGGGAGCAAACCATCAATTGCGGCCATCAACTTCCTGCGTATAATGCAGCTAGCAAAATGTTCCTGAACAGGTGCTGTTTTATCAATGCTCCATAAAACACCTACCTTATTTAGGAATGGATATACCACCTGCAACATACCTTCGAATAATCCAAATCGGGTAACTACAGCAGAAAAAATCTTTTCAAAACCAGCCTCATCAAATTCCAGCATGGTCTTTAACAGGTCGTTTATGAAACCAGAACCAATATTATCCTGAGACTCAATGGTCATTTGCTGCTGGATATGGTTATGCATCTCATCATCACTATACGAAGCAATTTTCGAAATCTTATGGCCATAAGCCATAAGGGTGGTCACGTTTAGCAACTTACGCACCTGGTCGTCGTTATAGTATCTTCTGTTGGTATCTGTACGGTCAGGAGTTATTAGGTTATATCGCTTCTCCCATATCCTTATAGTATGAGCTTTAACACCTGTGAGTCGTTCTAATTCATTGATTGGATATGTCTGCATTCTGTTTAATTATTACGACACAAAACTAAACAAAATAATTGGGTAACAAATAGTTTTTTTCTATTTTGACATTAAATTCCAAAAGATTAACAGAAAACAGAATTCGAATTGAATTTCAGGTATATATGAGTCATTCTACCCTAATGTAGATTGAATTCATGACCTACATTACAAATAAAACAAATAAAATTACACTAAAGCCATGAACAATATGGATAAAATAGCATGTAAAAATTTTAGTTACTCATCACCTGCCTATTATACCTTCGTTTATATTCAAGTGGTGAAAGTCCGGTTATCTTTTTGAATA